>NZ_CAKMAB010000005.1:0-275985 GCF_924513355.1 Paenibacillus pseudetheri | reverse complement strand
GCCTTGGTCTCCGGATTTTCACCGCAAAGGGGAATGAAAAAAATCTGGAGAGCACAGCGATTGGAACAACGGTCCGTTCGCGGAGCGTCCTCTCAAAGCGCCCACGTATATCCTACTAGAAAAAGGGCTGACCCAAGCAGCCATTTCATGGCTTTTGGGACAGCCCCTTTTCTTTTGAAGTTTTATCAGCCGAGTTATTATTTGAACATAAATTCTACGCGGGTTCCATTCGTATAATCTTCTAACTGATTGCCAACCCAGCTTCCTGCGCCGCGGTTATCTTTTGGGGTTATGTATTCAATGTCGGCCCCTTCGCCGCCTTCATCACACATGGCCATGGGCCACTCATCGCGGTCGTAGCCTTTTTTGGTAGGGATCCCCTTTAAGGATTCTTTACGGTTCTCTTCAGCCTGTTCACGGTTAATGGTGCAAGTGGCGGATTCCCCTTTGGCAATCGCGTCCTGAATGTGCTTAGCGGTCTCAGGATATCGATCTGATGGGAAGATCAGCTGAACAACTTCTGAATCGGATGTGGACGAGGGGGCTGGATCTCCGTTCTGTTCATACCAGTAACCGCCCAAAGCAAGTAACACAACAATGATGAGACTGGTGAGTAATTTCTGTATTTTCAAATCTGCTCCTCCTTTTTTGGAACTTAAAATAGTATATCTTATATCATAATGCAGTGCGATTTAATATACTTAGGAAAAATAAGAGGAGGACGGAATTGGATATGGAGTATTTGATTACGATTGAAGATCAGACGCTTATAGCCTCTGCTGAAGATATTATTACTAGACGCTATGAATGGGAAAGACATCATGTAGGGGCGGCGCTCCGTACTAAGACGGGGGAGATCTTTACAGCGGTACATGTAGAAGCTAGCATGGGGCGGATTACAGTCTGTGCAGAAGCGATGGTGATTGGAAAAGCGATATCCGAAGGCTACAAGGAATTTGATACGATTGTTGCGGTAAGGCATTCTGATCCGGATAGTGAGGAAAGAGAAATTAAAGTAGTTTCTCCCTGCGGGATGTGCCGTGAGTTAATTGCTGATTACGGGAAGGACTGCAAAGTTATTGTATCCGAGGACGGCCGGTTAGCTAAATATGATATTTCTGAATTACTACCGCTGAGATATACGAGGTAATTTGGAGATATAATCAGGAGCCGCCAGGCTCTTTTTTTATTGAGCCGTTAATGTATTCAGCAGTTCCTTACACTGTCCTAAATTAATTTACAACTTCATGTCCATTCGCTGAGTTCATGTCACTATTGTCCCCATACTATAACTTAAAAAAGTTAAAAGGATGTGAGAGTGGATGGAACAGCGCAACCTTCGAAATTTGGTTGATTCGGCATCGAGGTTTGTGAGCGATGTTCAGTGGCAAATCGCGTATCGTAAATTGCAAATGGCTCCGGCGGATTCAGAAACGGTATCTTCTGCCCAGAAATTGTTGAATACCCTTTATTTTCTGCAAGGCAAAGGATGGATTAGTGGACAACATGATTATCTGGAGAGCGCGGATGAGTTCAACGGGAAACTGAAAAATACTAGCGGGCAATATGCCGCCCTTCACGGCTATGAGCTGGGGGCAATCAATAATCAGACGGCGGCACAAATAGACAATCAGCGGGATTGGGTCGTTAGCAGCGCTATTCGCTGGTATAAAGCCGGTGGAATCGTAACGATTAGCTATCATGCTCAGCTGCCAGGGACAGCGCCTGCTTGGACTAATGTATCTACGAGCATAAGCAACGCTGATTTTGACAAATATTTAACTCCGGGTACCACTCAGTACAACGCATTGATCGCTGATCTGGATAAGATAGCTCTTTCTTTAAAAAAACTAAATGACGCAGGTGTTCCTGTGCTCTGGCGGCCGTATCATGAAATGAATGGCGGATGGTTCTGGTGGGGGAAGAAGAGCAACTACGTGGGACTGTGGAACCTTATGTTTGACCGCTTCACGAGCTATCATAAGCTGCATAATTTATTGTGGGTCTGGAGCCCAAACGCCAAAAATCAGGGGTGTGATGAGCCTGCGGAATACTATCCAAGCGGTGACAAAGTAGATGTGCTGGCACTAGATATCTATGATGGGGATTTTAAGGGGAGTCACTATGATAGTCTATGGGATCTGGGTCGTGGAAAAGTGATTGCGATTGGAGAAAATGGAGAGCTACCGTCCCCTGCACTACTATCTAAATCACAGCCCAAATGGTCTTATCAGATGACCTGGGGCAAGCTTCTTTATGAGAAGAATAGCGATGCGGTAATTAGAGCCTTTATGAACGACAGCTTTGTATTCACACGGGAAGAGTATGCTGCTGAGGCGGCAATTGTAGCCACTAAGGGAGATAGTGTGCTGCAGAGTGGACTCTGGGGGCAATATTACAATAACATGACTCTTAGCGGCGCACCTGCGCTGACGCGAACCGATGCTAACATCCAATTTTCGTGGAAACAGGGTTCACCCGATCCAGCCATTCGTGTCGACGCTTTCTCTGTACGGTGGAGTGGAAAACTGACTGCAGCCTATAGTGAGACCTATACCATTTACTCCTCCTCTGATGACGGGGTACGGGTGTGGATTGACGGAGGGCTGATCATTGATAGCTGGGTGAATCAGAGTGGACAGGAGCGAAAAGGCAGTGTGAATCTGATAGCTGGCAAGCTGCATGAAATTAAAGTGGAGTACTATGAGAATGAGGGTGACGCGCGGGTTGTATTGCAGTGGGAAAGTCCTAGTCAACCCAAAGGGATTATTCCAGCAGGAGCGTTTTATCTTCCATAAGAGAATATCTGCCTCGAGCGTCGAAGCGTAAGCAAAAAAAAGCCCCGAATTTCGGGGCTTTTTTAATGTGAAAGGTTCTTAGATTTGTTCACGGTAGCTAATGTTATTGGCGATCTTCTCGTCACGAACGGCTTTGCGCAGAACATCTTTGACGGTTTGGGCATCATGGATTTTTCGAAAAAGAAGCTGAGGCGCTGAGGCATCATCAGAAAATACAGTTAATGTACCGATGCCAAGCATCCGGTCCATGATAGATTGTGCTACGGATAAATCGCGTACACGCAGTAATTCGATCTCTTCGACATTTTTACCGATAAGTCCGGTCTTTACCATAATGCGCTGGTTTGTAATGGTGTACGTAGTCGTGTTTAGGCGTACGATTCCTTTGAGGCGATCAGAGATACTGGCTGGTTTGCCTTTCCAGAGAACGACTTCTTGAGTAGCATTTTGATTTGCCGATGGACGGCGTCCGGTCACTGGAGCGGTGCCGTCAATGCTAGATCCGCATTCTCCACAAAATTTAGCGCCCTGCTTATATTCTGATCCGCAGGTTGTGCAATAAGGCATAAATACTCTCCTTCCCTGATTACAATTGAAATAATTATAACATAATAGTCGTTTTACATAAATTTCATTTGCGCTTTACACAAACCGACATTATTCTGTTAAGTGGAGGGATAAATAATGAAAAAAGTGTTACTAATAGCAACGCTAATGCTGACTGTCATCCTTAGCGCCTGCAGCAATAATCATTCAACTTCATCGGCACCTGCCTCGGAAGAAGAAGTGCAGGAAACCGTGCAAAACTTCTACAATGAAATGTCTAAACTTGATGAATTAGGAAAATCATCTTTAGCGGAGTTCAACGAAGCTATTGCTGCTTATTCAGCAGGAGAACTTTCGGACAGGCAGCTAGAGAAGAAGATTAACGAATTCCAGAAGACCGCAACAGACCTATCCAATCAGGCTGAGAAAGTGAAAATCTCCTCTAGCTTGCCCGAAGACATTCGTAAGCTGCTTGATGAGTCCAAAATTGCTTTTCAAAGTGCTTATTCTCTAAAAGAACAGGCCTCTCAAGGTGCTGATTCCGCGGAGGTCACTGCTGAGAAGTTCGAGGAATTGAATCAGAACGCTGACGTCGCGATGCTATACGGCATTTCCAAGCTTAATGAAGCAAGAGAAGCCACAGGACTCATCGATTCTGATGGTCAGTCCACCGCTGAATCAGAGAAAGTTCAAGAATAGATCGGAAGTTAGACGCTGAACAGTTCAACTGTCAGCGTCTTTTTGATATATGGATATACACTATTATACAACTTTAAGAAAGAGGAAGGTTTAAAAGTGGTATCTTTTTCCTTATTATTGATTATTCAGCGAAGGTGTGGATATAATACAAACATACGTTCGTGTGTAGCGGAATAAGTATAGAGAAATCAGGGAGGGGTTACCGTGGGCAAAAAGCTGGAGAAAAACGGACTGTGGGAAAGCAGTCGCATGATGCTGCCGGAGCACAAGGTAAGAATTATTAGGGATGAACGGGAGACGCTGCGCCGCATAAAGCCTATCCTGGATGAGCAGAAGCTGGAGGAGATCGAATGTACACTGGCCTTATCATTACGGAGTCATGTGCGCGTCACTGTTGTGATGTTTGATCCTTTTGAGAATACGACAATACGTGGTTTTGTGACTTCCATTCACACCCACTCGCGTGAGTTTAAGCTACAGTGGGCGGAGGAATGGAAGTGGATCAATGTGGATGACCTCGTGGAGGTTTACATCGTCTAATGCTGAGAACCGCTGACTTCACTTTTTTCATAAGCAATTAGGGTCACCGTTGGGTTGCCGGTCAGATGTGCAATAGAAGCTTCGGCATTTCGAATAATTTCGAGTGCTTCTTCCTGCTCACTAAGGGCAGCAACTTTATAGCTATCGCTATGAATGTCCATATGTGTTCCCACCTTTCGCTTATATTTTGCCCTTTTTTGTGGAATTAATCCAAGGTGAAGAAGCTATGAATAGGTGCTTTTCAAGTTAGATCTCGGGGATACCGGGGTCTTTTTTTATATGCAGAGGCAAGACAGGGTATTAGTACAAGCAAATGGGGAAGCGGGATCATTGATTATACCAAGGGGTGATTCTATGCTGACTTTAGATCAAGTGAGGGATAAATCGGCGGCGAGGCTTGTTGGGCTTCATCCTGTTTTGGCAGTAGGGGCGAAGGCTTTAATTCAGCAAAGCTATGCCAGAGGAGTTCCTATCGTTATTACTCAGGGGTTAAGGTCGATTGCTGAACAAAATGCCTTGTATGCGCAGGGGAGAAGTAAGCCTGGACCTATAGTTACCAACGCCAAGGGTGGAACCAGCTATCACAATTATGGCCTTGCGTTTGATTTTGCGCTTTTGCTGCCGGATGGAAAAAGTCTTTCCTGGGATATAAATCGTGATGGTGATAAAGATAAAATAGCGGACTGGCAAGAGGTTGTACAGGTGGCCAAACAGTTGGGGCTTGAATGGGGAGGAGACTGGACGTCTTTTAAAGATTATTCACATCTGCAAATGGCCTTCGGCTTAACCACGACTCAACTTCGGGCAGGTAAACGTCCTACGACGGATCAGGTCAATGAAGCTTTAAAAAGGATTACTGGGGAGGATGACCAGGTGAACAAAGACGTCAAAGTAACGATAACCTTAAACGGCACTAAACTTACGGATGGTGTTCTTGATACCGGCATAACATATGTACCTGTGCGTGCTCTGGCTGAGGCGCTTGGAGCAAAGGTTACGTATGATGCAGCGAGTAAGACAGTGAATGTTGTAAAAGAGTAGAGAAATTTATGTATAGACAGTGCCACTCAAGGGGAAGTTATCAGTGATAACTAACCATAAAGGGAGGCATAACACTGTGAACAAGCTGATAACAAGCCTTGCATGCAGTACTGTACTGTCAATGAGTCTAATGGGAGCTAGCTATGCATCTAATACCATCGGATCAGCAGCTTTAGGCGGTATCCCCAACGCTAATACTGGTATGGATGGTACCGTTAATAACACTCGGATGATGAATACGGAAGGCAATCTAATGAACGGCACCACGGGAACGATGAATCAGCATGAGAGCATTATGAGAGATAAGATCCGCACAGGGGATAATTACACCCGGGATAATTACAACAGAAATACGGTAACTCCACTATCCAACACTACAACGGACGGTAGATATCGGGCAACAAGCACAACTACAAATACTGGGACTACCCGCAAAGGAACTAACTGGGGCTGGCTCGGATTGTTTGGACTCTTGGGCCTCGTCGGAATGAGAAGCAGAAGTAACGAACGCAGATAATCGACATGCCTAATAACCCGTGTCGGCACGTGCTGGAACGGGTTATTTTTAATGGGATAAATTATTTTTCAAAAAGGGATTGCGCGTTATCAATATTCATGATATTATATTTCTTGTCGCGTTATACGTAAACATCGTATGAAGCTACAACATATAATATGCCGGGGTGGCGGAACAGGCAGACGCACAGGACTTAAAATCCTGCGGTACGTGAGTACCGTACGGGTTCGACCCCCGTCCTCGGCATCCAACGAAAAAACCTTGAGAAATCAAGGTTTTTTTCTATTATGATACTTATAGAAACAAGAGAATCAGTTCTTGGTAACATGGAGAATGTATTTCGTGAATTGGCGAAACATAAAGATAAGTCTCCTGCTTCTCCTGAGGTTCAAAATTTAATAAGCAAATGGAAAAGCTGCCTTGAAGAATTTATGGTCGCTTTATCAATTACTTTAATCAATTTGACAAGCATTGGCGATTATGGCCATATGTCAGATAGCCTATCTCATTTCTATGGTATAATTCCATTTTAGAACATCAATTCATTTTGGAAGGGACATTATATGTTTAATTTGAATGATTGTATTGGTTTCATAACGAATACTGCTTCAAAAAAAATAGTAGACGAATTCAACAGGAGACTTAAAGACATTGGAATTACGAAAGTGAAATGGACGGCCCTTTTTTTTATCGGGGAAAAAGATGGAATATCCCAAAAAGAACTATCCCAAAAAATGAATGTTAATGAATCGTCTATAGCCCGGCTTCTTGATCGCATGGAAAGAGAAAAATTATGCTCAAGAGTCAGAGATTCTCAAGATAGAAGAATAATCAGAATTAATCTAACGCAAGAGGGCGAAGCTCTAAGAGCTGAGTTGCTTCCAATAGGTCAAAATTTTCATGATGATGCAACAAATGGCATATCCCAGGAAGAACTGCATATTTTTACGACAGTATTAGATAAGATGGTTCATAATTTGTCAAAAATCCACTAAATCATTCGATATTATTATAAGGAGGGTTTTTTTTGCGTAAATACTTTACATAGCAACTATTGCAGTGTAAAGTATTATTATGAAATCATAAGTGAAACAATTCACATGAAAAGGATGGGATTCAATTGAAGAAGGATGTAAGACAAATGCTTCATGATTTTACAAGCGGGTTAGCTACTCTAGCTGAGACTAATGGGGACAGCGTAAATGCATTTATGAATTTGCTGGGAACCAATTATGCTGATGGTGCCTTAGACACCAAAACAAAAGAACTGATCAGTGTAGCGATTGGCGCGTATAATCGTTGCGAGTACTGCATAGTGTTTCACGTTTATAAAGCCTTGGAAGCAGGAGCGACCAGGGAGCAGATCCTTGAATCTGCTATGGTTGCGGTTGCCTTCGGCGGTGGACCTAGCATGGCGTATTCAGTCACATTACTTAAAGATTCTATTGATGAATTTGAACAAGATTTCAAGTAATGATGTCATTTCATTGGCAATCTCTGCGCAATTGGCGGAGGTTGCCAAATTAATGGATACGGTAAATGTGCATAAAACTACACAGCAGACTAGGGGAAATTTATGTGGATATAAAACTTGAACAGCTTACTGGGCATGAAAAAAAATCAAGAGTGGGAAAGATCAACATTTCTGTCGGAGAATCAGTTTCGGTGGGCCAGTCCTTATTGCAATTGGAGAGTAAAAAGGGCAATTCCCCTTTTAATTCAAAATATAAATGCGTTATAAATGAGATTCTGGTTGAAGAAGGACAAGAAATTGAGTTAGGCCAGTGTTTATTTAAAGTTACTGCTGAAAATGCAGGAAAAGAAAAGCCTAAGCTGGATTATTTTGGAGGAATGATTTACGGTAAGAAGGAGCAGTTGCAAGCAGACCTGTTAATTATTGGGGCGGGGCCAGGGGGTTATGTGTCGGCCATCTCTGCTGCTAAACGTGGGATTAAAACGGTTATTGTAGAAAAATTGTCTATGGGTGGAACCTGCCTTAATGTAGGTTGTATTCCGACCAAGGCTTTGATTAAATCCTCGGAGGTCTTTCATAATATAATGAAGGCCGAAGATTTTGGCATTACGGTTAAAGATATTCAGCTTGATATGGCTAAAGTAATTGATAAGAAGGATGAGATCAAGAATACATTGGTTTCAGGGATAGACTACTTGCTTTCAAAAAATAATGTGAGAATCATCAGAGGTAGCGCATCCTTTATAAATGACAAACAGGTTCTTGTCAAGAATGGAAAAGATGAGTATACCATAGAAGCGACGGATACCATTATCGCAACAGGTTCAAAAATTGCCAATATTAATTTGCCGGGCATAGATCATGAATTTGTTCTAAACAGTACATCGGCCCTTAACCATAAGGAGAATATAAGTTCTATCACCATTATTGGTGGTGGTGTAATAGGCATGGAGTTTGCCTTTATCTATTCCAATTTTGGAATTCAGGTAAATGTTATTGAGTTTTGTGATAGGCTTTTGACTATGGTGGATGCGGAAGTCTCTGCAGAAATCAAAGAAATCGCTATGGACAGAGGGATTGGAGTCTACACTGGGGCTAAGGTTACAAGAATTGAAAAAGACCAGAGTGGCAAGGCGATTGTTATATTTGAAATGGACAATGCTGAAAAATTTATCACAAGCGAAAAAGTCTTGGTTGCTATTGGAAGAACGCCAAATATTGATGATCTGGAAATAGAAAAGGCGGGTATTGCTTTAAATGAAACAGGCAAAGGCATATCTGTTAATGAACACCTCCAAACGTCTGCAGAACATATATATGCTATCGGGGATGTAACGAATCGTATTCAGTTGGCGCATGTTGCCTCTCATGAAGGAATAGCAGCTGTGGACCATATTTTAGGGACGCCTTCTCATGTAGACTATGGTATGGTGCCCAATGTAATATTTACATCGCCAGAAATTGCATCTGTAGGTTTAACAGAAGAGCAGGCTGTGCTTGAAAATATGGACATATCGATTAGCAAGTTTCCTTTTCAGGCTAACGGCAAGGCGTTAACAATGAGAGAGGAAAAGGGCTTCATCAAATTAATTAAAGATTTGTCCAGTGGCAAAATAGTGGGTGCTTCCATTATAGGGCCGGAGGCTTCTGCACTAATAAGCACACTCACAATAATGATGAACAGCAATATCACTGAGGAAGAAATAATACACACTATATTTGCTCATCCCACTACGGGAGAAGCCATTCACGAGGCTGTTTTAGGTTTTAGCATAGGAGCACTCCACTTCGATGAATAAAATTGTCCTTTCCCAAGAGCATGATCCCTATTTTAATTTGGCCTTGGAAGAGGAACTGTTGAGAAACGCTTGCCACGACGAAGTTACGTTATATCTATGGCAAAATGAGAAGACTGTAGTGATCGGTAGAAATCAAAATCCATACACCGAATGCGACAGCGAACAATTAAAGAGCAAAGAAGTGAGTCTGGCCAGAAGGATTTCCGGCGGGGGCGCCGTATATCACGACTTGGGGAATCTGAATTTCACCTTTATTTTCAAAAAGGAGCAGGAAAACCTCGAAAAGCAATTAGAGGTCATTAAAGGTGCCGTTGAGAGCTTTGGATTAGAGGTAACGTTATCTGGTAGAAACGATTTAACTTATCAGGGGAAAAAGTTTTCTGGTCATGCTTTTTACGCAGAAGAAGGAAACGGATTTCATCATGGAACTTTAATGGTGGAGGTCAACCTGGAGCAGTTGGAGAGAATATTAAAGCCGTCTAAATTAAAGCTGGAAGCAAAAGGAATAAGCTCTGTAAAAAGTAGAGTCATCAATCTGAAGGAGCTAAATAATGCCATATCTGTTGCCAGCTTGACGGAAGCGTTAATAAAAAGCTTCAAGAACGTTTACGGCAACGTTGCTGCTCCGGTGGGATATAGTAAAATGACATATACACCTTTCCTCATGGAAAAATATTTTGATAACAAATGGATTTACGGAGAGAGCCCCAAATACAATGTTATTGTAGAAAGAAGTACACCTTCAGGTAATATTCAGGCTTTTTTTAACGTGGGGCACGGAGTAGTAAAAGGATTGAAAATTTATTCTGACAGCTTAGCTATTTTGAATTTTGAAGAGTTTGAAAATAAATTCATAAATATAGATTTCCATCAAATTATGGAAAACAATCTTCTTGAAGAAATTTTTCGGGATTTGCATGAGAATAGTTTTATATAAATTTGGCGGCGCTGATACGCTTTGATGCGATTGTGCCGTCCTTCGCCTAAAAAATGATTACACCTTCGCGAGATGCGTGATGTTATATTTCTTGTCGCGTTAAATACTAATCATATAAAGCTTCAGAACATTTCCTCCGGGGTGGCGGAACAGGCAGACGCCCCGTCCTCGGCATCATACACAACCCTGAAATTCCTTTATTCATAAGCGATTTTTTGTTTTTTTATAGTTTGAATTTATTGTCTAACTCAAAGGGAACAAGTGGATTGTTCCTCTTTGGGGGCGGATTGGGGACGAACTTTAGGACCTAAGACATCGAAGTGTGCTGTTGTTTTGCGACTCAACTTCTTGGTGACATGAGTGTACGTGTCTGTGGTCACTTAGGATGTCGAGTGTCGCAGTCGATGTTGGATCACTTTAATGGATGCGCCCTTTACCTAGCAAATAGGTTGCATTAGTATGACGCAGTCCGTGTAGGGATACATTCCGGAACTCGTTCCGCTTACACCATATTGTCCATTGTTGGGATGGTGATGTATGGTAATAGGGTAAACAAAGTTCCGATCCCCGCCTTTTCATTCTCCCTGTGCTTTTGCTTCAAAGCGTAATTTCGCATGGCTCGAACATGAATCGCTAACTGCTATACTATTGTGGCATATCTACAGAGTCATCGGATGCTTCGTTTTTTGTATCCGTTATTTTGCCTGTCCATTTTCTGTATGTGAATGCTCTCATCGATACGCAACCGGTTATTTACAAAGTCGCAGTCGTCTTCATCCAAAGCGATCAGCTCTTCGCGTCTGAATCCTCCGATTATCGTTCCAAGAAAGTAGAGTCTCCAGTGCGTGTCGCTCTTGACTAACGTTTCAATGACAGCAGTGGCTTCGTCTTCCTCGAAAAAGTTCTTCCGGTCTTTTCGTGCCTTCTTATCTTCCTTACTGATCTGTGGGCGCTGTATGCCTTCTAGTGTTTTTTTGCTAAGGACACCCTATTCTACAGATCTTTTGAAAATACTCATGGTCATATCTTAAATATATTGAATCGTGCGAGAACTAATGGTTTCTTTTCCTCCCCGCTTATCAATCCGTAGTCGAGGAAAAATACGTTACTAAGTACGTATATCTGGATCCTAAAGAAGACACCGAATGGTATAGATGCAAATATATGATTTCCCTTGACAAAGATATGACTCTGTCGAGAGCTGCGGTGTCAGATAAGAAGTTCGATAATCGTGTCATAATGGGTGGTTTGTATGGAATGGATGCAACTTTGTTTATGATGTGGTAAAGGAATTTGAAATAGGGAGTAGGAGTATCCCTTCTCTCCAATATCGTTATGTCGCAGTGGACGCAAACTGCTCACTAGTGAATTCTAAAAAAGCTGGTTTTGAGGGCTCCAATATAAAAACCAACAGCAGTTTTAAACTGAGAAATAAAGTCCTAGACTACTGTTGGTTTATTGAACTACCATTTCCTGTCTACTTGAATATTAAGTTTTGCTTAGAACACATCTTCAAATCACAATTGTTTAACAAAAAATAAATTAAGATCGTGATCTATAACCACCTGCTGTCCATATTGTAGGTACTCGTCGTTTTTAAATATACCTTTGCCATCCGGAACATATCCGCGATTGACGTATAAGGATTGTGCAGCCCCATAATCACTATATATACCGACACCGAGACCGGAGACTTCTGATCGTTCTCTAATTATTTCTTCTGATCTATCCATTAACAAGGTGCCTATTCCACAACGTCGATGCTTAATCAGTACGTTAAAATCCTGGATTTCTGGTATAAGATGCTCTTTAAAATAGGGGTAATCTGATTGCCACATCACATTGACATAGCCCGCAAAATCACCTTTAAACTCAGCTACCAACGTGACTCGCTGCTCTTTATTTTGTTCTTCTAAATATTTTAGAAAAAGATCGATAGGCTTTTCCCAACCTTGAAGATGGAATGCCTTGGAGATAACTTCGGGATCACTCTCATTCAACATACGGATGGTTATTTCAGTCATAGGGCACCTCTTCTTTATTTTTATATTTATTATAAATTAAATGCTGATCTTAATATGGGATAAAACGATTATATTCAACAAATCCGCTCGTTAGATTAATATTTAGACTATCTATCACTTTATTTACTCAGTCTAAATTTGCAGAAATGATTCCGTTGGATAATGCACAGTACGAAGATATAACGACATAGGGGATAGAGGAGGATACAACCCTCCTTTCCCACAAGAAGGATATAAGAGATAGTTCGGCTGTACTGAACTATAAGGGGGCTGCGATCCAAATCAAAGGAGACGATAACGATGCAAGTGATAACAATTTTAGGTGAGTACAAAGTAATCGATGGTCCGTGTGCTGGTATTAGAAGGACAAGTAATGCGCGCGGAGATCGGCGGGGATGTAGACGAAGTATGGATTCAGGTAGATCCGTTCACTTCAGTTGTAACGCATTCCGACAATCTGGCAGAGGTATAAGGGGAGAAGAGGATATGAAGGTGTTTTCGATACAGAGTTAACTGGTAACAAAGAAGGGGAATTAGGTCTTCGGCAACTTATTGTGTAGCGTGAGTTATTTTTCTATAGCGACATATAAAGACCAATCACATGATAGATTGGTCTTTTTGACAGTAATCATTTTACTTTTTCGATCTTGAAAACAAACTTCCAAGTGGCCGTATTTCCGGAATATCGCCCGCGATTTTCTACAACCGTTACTGTCAGTGACTTATTTTGAGTAGACTTTAAACTGGAAACCTTAATTGAGGCGCTAGCTTCGCCGTCATCAGGTATCTTATCTTGTTCCTGCGCTTCTGCTCGGAGTTTAATTGTTCCGGATGAACTAACGTTTAGCGTAACTGATTCTCCGTCAGCAATCTCCTTACCATCAACATATCCACCCCACCACCATTCATTACCTACATGGTTGTTTTCTACTAAATCCGCACTTACAAATGTGACTTTTACTTTCTGTGTTTTCCCTGCTGCTGATAAAGGCTGTGCACTTATTACGAGGATAAATACCAAAATAAAAAAAAGTCTAATCATTTTCCATTTCATTGCGATACCTCTCTGTTGATCTATTTTTTACCAATTATAGCAGTGGATATCTAATAGGTCTATAGACTCACTATCATAATTGCTAGAAAAAATTTATATTGCAACGAAAGTAAGATACCTAGAACGCTTTTTGTCTTCAGACGGGTGTTGTAGCTAATACTACTATTGCGGGGAATGTAAGAGTAGCGCTTAACGGAACGGTGAATGTTACGGGAGACACGGAACTTTTTGCCACAATCACTTTGACCATTGAAAGAAACGGTACAGGTACAGCGGGATCGGGGGATTAAGGATGGATGAATAAGAGAAACAATATTTTCGTTATGGGATGTGAGTCGAGGGCTCATGAATTTACAAACAAAGGAGCGATTATCCAATGATTGGATGATCACTCCTTTGTCTAAATCCGCTTTATTAAGTTTCAATCAATGACCCATTCCGTGATTGTTAACGGTGTAAATTGTGGAACCCGAATCGACAGCGGAAGCACTTGCAGAGGCGATCATTAAGCTGGAACTAATCAAGACTACGACTGTAAGCAAGAACATTTTCTTTTTCATTAGTTAACTCCCTCTCTATTATAGTTTTCATTATGTTGTGATGCACTTGGAGCTGTGATTGATTAGCATAGACTCTAAGGATCTCAAATAATGCCGCTGCTTTCTTAAAGCCTGTATCGTCTTTCAGCGTAATACTTAATAGTAAGGTTTCCAGAATTGTGTTTATCGCATCGCACATATTCTCCTGTTTGTAGTGGTACATCGCCAGCAAGAATTTGTAATCCACAAAATATCTTATACTCTCTTGAGTTCCTCGTGCTCCTATGTCGTTAGCGTTTATTTCGAATTCTCTCAGAATCCAATCTACGGAATAGTTATATTTTATCGAGGATTCCAAGATGGTAATTAGTCCCGGTAGTAATTCTTCCTCACTGTTTCTAATAAATTCAACATACTCCTTTAGGACCCCTGTCTTTCCTTCCAAAAGGTCGAGCACGTAGGTATTGGCTTTTGCAATGTTGTGGTAGTATTTTACTTCATTATTTCCTTCTTCATCTAGCCCTTTGATCCAGCCTAAATCAGAATACTTTAAAATACACATTCTAGCTTCAGGATACTCACGGAGCTTTTGCAGTGCGATTCCTTTTGAACATAAGCTAAATCCAAAATAAAAGGGGATACTCCGTTTCAGGTTTTGTTCTCTCATTGTGTCATTGCTTGTCTCATATAAGATTGCAATCTGTTCGATCAACATGTCTGCAACTTCTATCATAGCATCCCAATTTTCCAATGAAAAAGATGCCTTAAGCATACAAGTTAAGGAATCAGCATTCAATCCATCCAAATCCAACTTCAATGCGATCTCCCTTTCTTCAGCATTTCATTCATTGGTTATTGCTATGTCGTTTGTATCTCTCGATTATTCTTTATTTTACCAATATAGTAAGTGATTTTCATCACTGGAACAAGGGAACAAGAGTTTGTTTTATGATTGTCCAAGTATAACTAGGGTACAGTGTTTTTACTAAGTTCTTCGAATCGAAGGAATTATGTCTGTTAAGCTGTTTATTTGCCCTCTGGTTTTGGGTTATTTGTACGTAAAATACCGAAATGTACCTATCTCTTACTGTACGTTCCGTATTTGATATTTAAGTAGGAAGATTTTCAGGGAGCAGGTCCTTAACTTGGGGCCTCTTTTTTATATGTATTTTTTTTACTATAGCCGCTAATAATCATTTATTGTTATGCAAAGCTTAATAACATGAAATTGAATTTTTTATAGATCAATATTTTACTACTTAAGGTATAGATATTAAGATTGTATCCCCTTCCAATTATCTTTAAAATAGACTTCAAACAACAAGATAAATTAAGCCAGTTATATTAGAACAAGATCTGATAAGAAGAGTAGGAGGATATCATGAGTATTTATTATGATGACAGCCGAAAGTTGTTTCATTTACAGTCTGAGCAATCCAGCTACGTTATTGAAGTCGTTAGAGGTGAGCTTCCAGCGCATGTCTATTGGGGTCCTAAATTAGAAGGAATAGTGCAACCGCTGAATTTGGTGGAACGTTGCTCTTTTAGCCCGACCTACACAATGGAGGACAAGAGAATCTCCCTCGACACTATTCCGAGTGAATTTCCGTCTTATGGGAACGGTGATTTCAGGGAACCAGCACTTGAGGTTCATTTGGTAGATGGTACGACCGTTACGGATTTCCTTTATAAGAGTTATAAGATCAATAAAGGAAAACCTGAGTTAAAGGGACTGCCTTCCACTTATGTTGAAAGTGAAGAAGAAGCAGAGACACTGGAACTTTTTCTTCAGGATGACAAAAGTGGACTGATTGCTGTATTGAGCTACACCGTGTTTAATAATCAGGATGTGATTACTCGTTCCGTGCGAATTGAGAATCAGGGTAAAGACAATGTAGTGCTGAAACGTGTATTAAGCGCGAATGTAGACTTCCATGATTCTGATTATGATATGCTGCAATTATCCGGTACTTGGACGAGAGAACGCCATATCTATAAAAGACCGCTTGTACCTGGTATCCACCGAATTGACAGTAAGCGCGGCGCGAGTAGCTCCACGCAGAATCCTTTTATGGCTTTGCTTGCAAAAGATGCAACAGAGGATCACGGTGAAGTATACGGGTTCAGCCTTGTGTACAGCGGAAGCTTTCTTGCGCAAGCAGAAGTGGATCCATACGGAATTTCCAGAGTGGGGATCGGCATTCAACCGTTTAATTTTCAATGGCTGCTTGAACCGGGGGAATCCTTCCAAGCCCCTGAAGCTGTGCTGGTAAGATCCAGTCAAGGTCTTGGTGGATTATCAAGAACTTACCACCGTCTGTATCGGACCCGGCTATGCAGAGGCGAATTCCGTGATCGTAAGCGTCCTATTCTCATCAACAACTGGGAAGCTACCTATTTTAATTTTAATGCAGATAAAATCAAAGAAATCGCTCAAGCAGGCAAAGATCTCGGACTTGAACTGTTTGTCTTAGATGACGGCTGGTTTGGGAAACGAGACAATGATGATAGCTCCCTCGGAGATTGGGTAGAGGATCGCCGTAAGCTTCCTGAAGGTCTTGGAAAACTTGGAGAAGATATTACGGCAATGGGCATGGAATTCGGATTATGGTTCGAACCGGAAATGGTATCGCCAGAAAGTGATCTTTATCGTGAACATCCAGATTGGTGTCTTCATGTGCCAGGTCACAAAAGAACGTTAGCTCGCCAGCAGCTTGTTCTGGATTTATCCCGTAAGGATGTATGTGATTATATTGTGGAATCGGTTAGCTCCGTGCTGTCATCGGCTCCAATTACTTATGTGAAATGGGATATGAACCGGAATATGACGGAGATTGGATCTGCTCTTCTTCCTGCAGAACGTCAACGCGAAACGGCTCACCGCTATATTCTTGGACTTTATGATGTGCTGGAACGTATCGTCACCCGTTTCCCTCATATTCTGTTCGAAAGCTGCTCCGGCGGCGGTGGACGATATGATCCGGGAATGCTGTACTATATGCCACAGACCTGGACCAGTGATGATTCGGACGCGATTGAAAGATTGAAGATCCAATATGGAACAAGCATGGTGTATCCTGCAAGCTCTATGTGTGCTCACGTATCGGCTGTTCCTAACCATCAGGTGCACCGTATCACACCACTCGAAACACGCGGTCATGTTGCGATGTCTGGTAACTTCGGCTACGAACTAGATACGACCAAGCTAACTGATGATGAGCGTGAGGATATCCGGAAACAGGTCTCAGAGTACAAGGAACTTAGAATGCTGATTCAGTTCGGTGATTTCTATCGACTGCTTAGTCCATTTGAGGGGAATCAGACGGCGTGGATGTTTGTTTCGGATGATAAAAAAGAAGCTTTTGCCACATACTTCAGAGTTCTGGCCGAGCCTAATGCACCTCTCCGCAGATTGCGGTTGAAAGGACTCGACCCAGCTAAGAACTATAAACTTGAGCTTAACGGTGAAGTATACAGAGGGGATGAGCTGATGCACTTCGGACTCTCACTTCCACAGCTTAAGGGCGATTTCAAAAGCTTACTATTTGTACTCAAAGAGGTTTAATAAGAAAGGGAGTAAGCCACTGGCTTGCTCCTCTTTTATATGAATCAATTTTCGAAAAATACATGTTTGGTTTGGAAGGCTAGATCCTGTTCGCGGTAAGTCGAAGGATTGACCCCGAAGTAGGAGCGGAAAACTTTCCCGAAATAGCTGGCATTCTCAAATCCGGTTTCCGTCGCGATTTGGTTGATACTCAAATCTGTTGTTTTAAGTTTGGAAGCTGCCAACTCGATCCGCCGTCTTTTTAAATATTCAAAGGGTGAAAGATTGATGTTTTTTTGAAACAGTCTGCAAAGATGATGCTTGGAAACGCCAACATGAGCGGCAACATCGTCTAAGCTTAGATTATTATTATGCAGATCATCTTTCATGAATTGAATAGCGGTGTGAAGCTTGTCATTTTTTATATAGGTGGTTAACAAATTTGGTTTCTTGAGGTATTTCTCCATGGACAAGATCCACTGAAAGACCTTTCCCGTTAAAAGATGCAAATCTCTTTCTTCATGAACCTGAATGTCCTTGAATGTACTCCACAATAAATCTATCGAAACCGATTCTTGGGGGAGTTCTACAATTGGACCGTAATGAGCAGCGAGTTGGTTCCAAAGTGAAATTGCTAAAGGCCCCCGTAGATTGAGCCATAGAACTTCCCAAGGCTCGGTGCCTTCTTCCGGATAATAGTACCTGTGTATGCTGGGGACGGTCACTAGAAAAGCTTTGCCCTTCGTTAGCCGATGAACAACCCCATCGATTTCAATTCTACCCTCTCCCGATAATGTGTACTGAAAAATAACACAACCTCTCTCCGTCCGGTTCTGGCCGTTGAATGAGTAGGCAGGTGAATCGAGTTGTTCCCAACCGATAGAATCAAACAGAAGCATGGAAGCTTCTTCTTCCGAGCGAAAGGTGTAGGAGGAACGGAACATTAGCAGCTTCCTTTCTAGAAAGACTTTTGAGTATAGATCAATAATTTACTACTGTTGTTTACTCTATCAAAGAGTAAACCTTTTTTGTTTTCTATTCAATCTCTGTTGAATACGCAATGCTGGATACTCATTTTTTATAGCACATGGATGTACTCTAATGAACTGTGATCTCGCTTCGGTCTGGGTTAGATTATTCTCAGCTCTAGAAAAACAGATCCAGGTGTGGTGGGGGAAATTACCTCACCTTTTTTGTTGATTAAAATTCCCGATTACGCATATAATACAAACAAGTGTTCTTATTTTTGTGGAGGCGATCGCATGCAAATCAGCATCGGCCAAATAATTGAAATTATATATCAGGATAAAGCGAGAAATATCAGCCAGCGGAAAATTGAAATACACAGTATCCGTGACGACCGTATACGAGCAAGCTGTCTGACTACAGGAACGCCTCGCATGTTCTTGGCAGCAAATATTCTTTCATGGCAACCCGTGCAGGAACAACGTCATGCCTAAGAATCGCGTCATTCTACTGTCTGACTGTCAGGCATTTTACGCCTCTGTGGAGAAAGCTGCCCACCCTGAATATCGAGATAAACCTGTTGCAGTAGGGGATCCGACAAGAATGAACGGTATTGTGTTGGCGGCCTGCCCGCTTGCAAAAGAGAAGGGGGTAACAACGGCTTCGCGTGTAGGTGAAGCTTTAGCAAAATGCCCAGAGCTAATCGTAATAAGGCCACGCATGGGGACTTACATTAAAGTATCACTCTTGATATCAGAGATTTACCGAACTTATACCGATCTGGTAGAACCCTACAGTATCGATGAGCAGTTTCTGGATGTCACAGGATCGCTTGCGTATTTCGGAGGATCGCTGCAGGACATGATTCATAAAATTCAGCACCATGTTTTACTGTCGACGGGAGTCTGGACACGGGTAGGTATTGGATCTACTAAGGTTATGGCAAAGATGGCGACAGATAACTACGCCAAAAAGATGAAGGATGGGGTATATGAACTTTCTTTTGACCAATTAGAGAGCACCCTATGGAAACTTCCCGTGCAGGATATGTTTATGGTAGCGGCTAGAATGACCAAGAATTTTTGGCGTATGGGTATATTCACAATTGGAGACATTGCGCGAATGGAACTGCCAGAGTTTAAGCAACGAATGCGAACTACCATGGGCAAGCAAAGTGATATTCAAGCGGAATATTATTGGCAAACTGCGCGCGGGCTAGATCCTAGTCCAGTGGTCACAGGAATGCGTCATCAAATCAAATCAGTGGGACATGGCAAGGCTTTGCGCTGGAATTTATACACCCGGCATACGGATATTGAGGTTGTGCTGCTTGAGCTCGTTATTGAAGTATGCCAGCGAACCCGGCGGTATGGGTATATGGGATCGGTAGTGTCTATTTCAGTTTTGGAGACGGACGGAGAGCGTTCAAACGCTTATGAGCGCCAGATGACATTGCCTGAACCAACCTCACTAACGCACGAAGTAGCTGCTGCTGCACAAAAATTATTTGCAGACAACTGGTCGGGCCTTCCCGTAGGTCGATTAGCGATTTCCTTGTCTAACCTATCAGATGATAGTGTCATCCAACTTACACTCTTTGATGACAGGATTCGGGCTTACAACAAAGAACGTGCAATCGATCAAATAAAAGCTCGTTATGGCAGTAAAGCTCTAATCAGAGCTTCATCTATGCTTGAATCCGGTGTTGCCCTAGAAAGAGCTGAACAGATTGGAGGTCACTATAAATGAGTAAACTTGAGGGTAATGAACGCTGGAAAACGAAAATGATCATGACCGAGCATGTTGAGCAGTACGAGGAACAGCAGCGTGAGAACCCAGATAAAATGATAACTATGGAGGAACGTACGATGGTTCGAGACCTCATCTTGCTTCCTTACATCGATACCATGGTTAGCAAGAGCCTGAAAGAGATCGAGCCCTCCAGCAACATTCTTAAACGCGCCTATTTGATGGCTGGTCAAGCCATTCAACGCCGGATCATGTTGGATACTTATCAGCTGCAAAAAGAGCTGAAACAGCGGAATATCAGAGTGCTGGCAGATGAACAGGAGGAATTCTTGGTATATTACAAAATCTTTTGCCGAGGATATCAGGAACGCTTTGGATTAACTCGAGATGTTATGCGTACAGAGATAAGCTTAAGGCTGACTAAATACACAGCTGAACTCGGAGCAATATTAAAAGATCACTTGAAATAAAACTGGGCTTTGTCAGTGATTATACTGGCATGGTCTTGTTTTATGTGAACCAGAAATTAATCCCGGAGACCTTCTACTGATGGAATAACCGCCCAGGGATATGATAAGCTCATGTAGAGTTATCATATCCCTAAACAGAGGAGGGAAATCTATGAGCCGTTTGATCACAGGGAATACTTATTATGGATTTCAGGTCGTTAATGAGGAATTTATCCGGGAGAACGAATCCAACATATTCACACTGGAACATCTGAAGAGCGGCGCCAGGCTGCTGTTCGTGCAGAATCAGGATGACAACAAGGTATTTAGCGTAAGCTTCAGAACCCCACCTGAAGATAGTACGGGGGTCTTTCATATTTTGGAGCATTCCGTATTATGTGGTTCAGAGAAATATCCGGTCAAGGAACCTTTTGTAGAACTATTGAAAGGCTCGATGCAGACGTTCCTGAACGCATTTACGTTTGGGGATAAGACCATGTATCCAGTAGCGAGCCGGAACGATCAGGACTTCTCCAATTTGGTGGAGGTTTATCTGGATAGTGTTTTTCAACCGAATATTTATAAGCAACAAGAAATTTTTGAGCAAGAGGGCTGGCATTATGAGCTTCAGCATCCCGAAGACGAGTTAATCTATAAAGGCGTGGTTTACAACGAGATGAAGGGTTCATATTCCTCGCCGACTACGGTATTGATGGACCGAATCAAAAAGTCATTGTATCCGGACACGATTTACCGTCATTCTTCAGGTGGAGATCCACAGGAAATTCCTGCGCTAACCTATGAGCAGTTTCTAAAGGCGCATAGCAACTATTATCATCCGTCCAACAGTTATTTTTATCTCTACGGAGACGTTAATATTGAAGAAAAGCTGCAATTTATAGACAAGGAATATCTTGGCTCTTATGAACGAAACAGCTTCGATACTTCCATTGCCTTACAACCGCCCATTGGAATGACGGAGCTGGTAGCGGATTATCCGATTCTGGAAGCAGAAACAGCCACTGATAAGACTTATTTGAGTCTAAATTATGTGATTGGAACTTCTACAGATCGGGAACTGAACCTCGCTTTAGATATTTTAAAAAGTATGCTGATGGACAGCAACGCAGCTCCGCTCAAGCAAGCCTTGCTCGAAAGCGGACTGGGCAAAGACGCGTTTGCTTTTTATTCCGACAGTATGGTTCAACCGCTGCTTGGTATTACGCTGACGCATTCCAATGCCTCCTCCAAAGATGCCTTCGTGGAGCTGGTGAAGACTACATTAAAGCGTTTGGTAGAGGACGGACTAGATGAGAAGCTGGTGCTGGCAGCGGTCAACAGTAAGGAATTTGAACTGCGGGAAGCGGACTTTAACCAGTATCCGAAGGGTCTTACTTACAATATCGAAGTGATGAAGTCCTGGCTCTATGACGGTCAGCCGACTACTCACATGCGCTATGAAGAGGTGCTCAAGGCCATTCGGGAAAAGCTTGCGGACCGTTATTTTGAGAGGCTGATTGAGGACTATTTGCTGAACAGTGATCATTGCAGTGTGGTGGTACTGAACCCGTCCAAGACGATCGCAGCGGAAAAGGAAGCATCCACTCAGCATCAATTGAGTGAATACAAAGCGTCACTGCAACCAGATCAGCTGGAGCAGCTTGTTCAGAGTACTCAGCATCTTCTGGCGCGGCAGAGTCGTGCGGATGCAGCCGAAGATTTACAGAAGCTACCGAGCTTGTCTTTACAGGATATTAACCGCAGCGTAGAACCTCAGGTGCCGACCCATGAACAAATCCATAAAGGCATAAAGGTGATCCACCATGAGGTAGCTACCCATAAGATTGCTTACTGCAAGCTTTATTGGGATACGGATGTTGTAGCTCCTGAACGAATTCCTTATTTGGTGCTATTGGCAGAGGTATTGGGCCAAATGGAGACTGCCTCTTACAGCATTGAACAGCTCACCAGTGAAATCGGGATCAAAACCGGAGGCGTATATTTCAGAAACGAGCTCTTTGGCGCTGTAAAATCTACGGGGGCGAGTTATCAGCCTAAATTCTCTGCGCTGGTGAAGGTGATGGCGGGGCATATTGGTGAATCACTGGACCTGCTGCGAGAGATACTCTATACAAGTGCGCTCGACAATCTGACCAAGCTGCAGGAAATCGTCCGCCGGGAAGCCTCGCAGATGGAATCGATTCTGAATCAAAGAGGGAATGAGATTGCGGCCAGCCGCCTGATGTCCTATTTCTCGGATATGGGAGCGTATCAGGAACAACAAGGCGGCGTTACTTATTATCGCTTTATCCGCGAGCTTGCCGAGACGTTCGATCAGCAGGGAGCTCAGGTGGCAGACACACTGAAGGACATCTGTGGGGATTTGTTCAATAAAAACAATTTGATCATCAGCGTGACGGGTACGCCTGATTTGTATGAAGAATTCATAGCTAATGCAGCGAAGCTGGGCATCCAGGATCTTCCAGTAGTAAATAGGCCTAAGATTACGGCACAGGGACATGCGGACAATGAAGGATTCATGTCTTCCAGCCAGGTGCAATATGTGGTCAAGGGATACGACTTCACTAAGCTAGGATTCACATATTCAGGCAAAATGCAGGTACTCAAGAAAATCATGAGCCTTACCTATCTGTGGAATGCCGTACGTGTGAAGGGCGGTGCGTATGGCGGGAACCTGGTTCTGCGCAGAGACGGGATGATACTGTTCACTTCCTACCGTGATCCGAATTTGCAGGAGACGCTGGAGGTTTATGATCAGGCTTATCGATTTGTTGAGGGGTATGAAGCAGATCCCGACGAGATGACCAAAGCGGTCATCGGCACCTTATCTATGCTGGATCAGCCGCTTAGTCCCAGCGCACAGGGACGGCGGGCGGACCGGCATTATTTTGAACAAGTGACGGAGGCTGAGCTGCAGCAAGAGCGGGATGAAATCTTGTCGACAACACCGGAAGATATCAGACAGTACACCGATTTACTTCGGGCTGTGACGGAACAAAATTATTTCACGGTGGTCGGCAATGCATCCAAGCTGAAATCGACAAAAACATTATTCAGAAGCTTAGAGGAACTTGTGAAGTAACACTCTCTAATCGCTCCTTTTCAGTACATGTCTACGGGCATGTGCTGGAGAGGTTTTTTTATTTAGTTAGAACATTGACAGTTAGAGTTCTAACTATTATGATAATGATGTTACTTAGAGTTCTAACTAATACGAATGCGGAGGAAATAACAATGAGCAAACCCGTTGAAAACACACCATTTTCTAATTTGATTCGAGAGATCGGGATGAAACTAAAAAGTACAGCTGATGCCAGGCTGAATGAGCTAGGGCTGAATTCTCAGCAAGGACGCATGATCGGCTATATTTTTGAGCATCAAGAAAAAGGTGTGATTCAAAAGGATTTGGCGGAAGTCTTTAATAGAAAAGGGGCGAGTATCACCAGCATGCTTCAAGGGTTAGAAAAGAAAGGCTATATCAAGCGTGTCACACCTGAGAATGATGAACGGCAGAAGAGCATTTTTGTTTTGGAAAAGGGCGCTCTTTTGGTCGAGGAGTTCAATGAGATTTTCTCTGAGGTAGAAGCAAGCATTGCAAAAGCACTCAGTCCGGAAGAAACAGCAAACTTAAAGTCTTTACTACAAAAAGTTAATTCAAGTCTATAAACGTTCGGAGGGTTAATCATGGAAACAGAAGTCTCCAATCAATATTATTTAGAATCGGCGCCGATCAAGAAGGCAATAGCTCATTTATCCATTCCTATGATGATCGGGATGTCTGTTGGTACCATCTATAATGTAATCAATGCTTATTTCATTGGCTTACTCCACAATACTAGTATGCTGACTGCCATTACGCTGGGTCTACCCATTTTCACAGTCTTAATGGCCTTTGGGAATATGCTTGGCGTAGGTGGAGGAACATTTATTACAAGGCTAGCGGGGCAAAAGGATACGGAGAAGGGAAAGAAGGTTGCCGGATACACTTTTTATGGAAGCATTATAGTTGGTATTCTTATTGCTCTAATAGCGATGTTAGCGATGGATCCAATTACGCGATTACTAGGCGCAGATGCTGCTACTCTAGACTTTACTAAGGCTTATGCTTTGACTCTTTTTGCCGGTGGATTTGCCATTGTGCTTAATTTTGCCTTGGAACAGCTAGTCCGTTCCGAAGGTGCCTCCAAAGAATCGATGTACGGTATCTTTATTAGTACGGCTTTAAGTTTAATTGTTGATCCACTCTTTATTCTAGTGCTGAAATGGCATGTGGCAGGTGCTGCGTTGGCGATGGTTTTAGCGAATGTGGGTTCCACGATTTATTATGTCTATTTTTTAGAAACGAAAAGTGAGCATTTAAGGGGATTTTTGAAGCATTTCAAGATATCTGTTCGAGATCAATTAGAAGTATACAAAATAGGTGTATCGGAGTTATTGCAATTTAGTTTTGTGATTGTGAGCACGCTTTTGTTAAATAACTTCGCGATTCATTATGGAGAAAATGTGGTTGCTGGATTTGGTGTAGCGCTAAGAATTGTGCAAGTTCCGGAATTTTTATCAATGGGCTTATTCTTAGGTTTGATTCCCCTATTTGCGTTTAACTTTGCTAGTCAAAATATGGCGAGACTTAAATCAGCGATTAAACATGCTTTTGCCTATATCGGAGGTATTGCTTTTGTCTTTGTAGGTCTAGTGTTTCTGTTTAGAGGAACGATCCTGCATTTCTTCTCTAATGACCCTTCAGTGTTAAGTATGGGAACTTATATTTTGGTAGCCATGCTGATTTCTGCTTTATTTAATGGATTTACAGGTTTGTTTATGAGTATTTTTCAAGCGACCGGACAGGGAGTACCAACTAACATTATGGCCATCACACAAGGCGTATTGTTTATCCCTATGATTATCGTGTTACATTCTGTCTTTGGACTTCATGGCGTGATCTGGTCAATGACCATAACAGAAGTTATAACGAGCTTAATGGGCGTCATCTTATTTATGATTTTTAGTAAAAAGCTGAAAAGCACTGGTGGGGATGGAAAAGGTGTTGTAGAGGTTACATCCGTGTAAAACGATCTCTACTTTAGGTGGGAAAATAGAAATGTAGTGGATGGCGTGAGCTTGGCTCGCGCTTTTTTGCGTTATCCCAAAGAATTCATAACTAAAGGATAGGTAAAATTAGTTCCAAAATGAACAATTATAGTTCTTATGATCAATGCTTACTTTTTCTACAATTATGGATAAGTAAAGGAGGAGAACTATGATACGAAAATTTCATCTTAAAATGGATACGCGCGAAGCAATCGCCGGGTATTTATTCGTCGCTCCACTGATGTTGGGGCTGATCATCTTGACCTTGATCCCAGTTCTGGGTTCGCTGCTGTTAAGCTTCACGGACTGGAACTTTGTGGCTGGGTTAGGGGGGATTAAGTTCGCGGGCATGGATAATTTCATAAGGCTGTTTCATGATGATGCTTTTATGAAAAGCTTGCTGAACAATCTGCTCTTTATTATCACGGTGCCGGTTACGATCATTGTTGCTTTGCTGTTAGCGATCTTGATTGATAAACAGGTGTTCCTGAAGGATTTATTTAAAGTGATTTACTTCCTTCCCTACATCTCCAGTGTAGTTGCCATCGCTATGGTTTGGCAGGTTATGTTCCATCCCTCACTAGGACCTGTCAATCAATTCCTGATGTCACTGGGGTGGAGTAATCCGCCAAAATGGTTAGCTGATATCCATTATGCTTTGCCGTCGCTTATGTTAATCCAGATTTGGATTCAGCTCGGTTACAACATTATTATTTTTATCGCGGGGTTACAGAGTATTCCGAAGGACCTTTATGAAGCAGCAGATATTGATGGGGCCAATAGCTGGCGGAAATTCCGCAATATCACGGTTCCCTGCATTTCGCCAACTACCTTTTTCCTGCTGGTTACAGGGGTCATTGGTTCATTTAAAATCTTCGATCTGATCCAAGTGCTGACACAGGGTGGACCGGCCAACTCCACGACCGTTATCGTGTATGAGCTATATGACACTGCCTTCAATCAATTGAAGACGGGTTATGCCTCTAGCATGGCACTTGTCCTGTTCCTCATCTGCCTGATCATAACAGCCCTGCAGATGTTAGCGCAAAAAAAATGGGTCAATTATTAAAGGCAGAAAGGAGAAATTACAGTGAGAAAAGAGCTTCTATCCAGAACCTTCTGGACAATCGCAATGGGACTGCTAGGTATCGCATTTCTTTTACCGTTTCTATGGATGTTGTCCACTTCCTTTAAACTGGAGAAAGATGTGTTTAATTTTCCGATACAATGGCTGCCGCAGCAGTGGAACCTCATTGAGAATTATAAACAGGTGTGGTCAGGTGATTTCGCTCGTTATTACGGAAACTCCATTTATATTACGCTGGCAACGACTATAATTAATGTGCTGATATGCGCACTGGCTGCGTATGGGTTCTCCAAGCTGCGTTTTCCGGGAAGAGATGCGATGTTTGTAGTTGTATTGGCACTTTACATGGTTCCTCCGCAGGCTTCGCTGGTTCCACAGTTTCTACTGTTTAACTGGCTGAATCTGATTGATACGCATATAGGATTGATCTTAATTAACAGCTTTAGTATTATCGGTGCGTTTATGCTCAAGCAATTTTTTATGGGGGTAAACAACGAGTATCTTGAATCGGCGCGGATGGATGGAGCAGGTCATTTTCGTTCGTTTCTACAAATTGCATTTCCGCTGATCCGTCCCGCTGTAGCTACTTATGCTATTCTGCGTTTTATCTGGACCTGGAACGACTATCAGTATCCACTCATTTTTTTGAAATCTAAAGAGCTGTTTACGATTCAGTTAGGTATTCGGTTGTTTGGGGACCAATACGGGGATGTCTATTCCCTCATGATGGCTGGTGCGGTATCTGCAATTCTGCCACTGCTGATTATTTTTGCTCTCGGTCAGAAGCAGGTTATTGAGGGAATTGCCCTCGGAGGCGTGAAAGGATAATAAAAGTCAAAATAGTTTCTCTTCGGTAGAATATGAGAACTTTCCTCGTCTATCCTGCATGTTAGGATGTTCTTGTAAGCAGTTACATAGCACTGGCTGTAAAGCGAGGTATACCCAACACATTTATAGGAGGGTCTATATGAAAAAGAAATTATTATCCGTGCTTGTTATCTCATCGATGGCGTTGTCATTGGCCGCTTGCGGTGGAAATGCGAAAACAAATAATGCAGGAGCGACAAATGCGCCTGATGCTGGTGGAAATAAGGAGCCTGCAGCAGAGAAGGTTACACTGAAGCTGAGTACCTGGCAGACGGAAGCTAAAGCAAAGTGGAGTACGATTATTGCGGAGTTTGAGAAGACGCATCCCGATATTCATGTGGAAGTAGATTTGTTGAATGAAAAAGGTGATTCTGTAGCCTCCATGCAGAAGCTCGATTTGATGGCGGCTGCAAGTGATCCGCTGGACATTGTAGAACTGCCTTATACTAACTATTCGCAGCGTGCAGATATCGGTTTGTTAGCACCGATGGACGAATATATTGAGAAAGAAGGATATAAGCTCACAGATGAATACCTGGTGGACACTTCGGTCAATGGTAAAATCTATGCGCTACCGTCTTCCATGCAGCGCTGGTTCGTGCTTCTTAACAAAGAAATGCTAGATGAGGCTGGTCTGCCGGTTCCGACCGACTGGACTTGGGCGGATTTCGAAGAGTATGCCAAGAAATTGACCAAGGGCGAGGGTGCAACGAAGCGTTTTGGCGCATATCTGCATAATTGGCCGGATTATTTCCAGCTCCAGCTCATGAGTAAACCTGAGGATAATACATTTCTGAAAGCTGACGGAACCTCCAATGCGCTGGACCCGCAGTTTAAGGCTAATTTGCAGATGATGAAGAAAATGATGTACGAAGATAAGAGTGCCACTCCTTATGAGGATATTATTTCGCAGAAGCTTGCCTACCGGAATCAGTATTTTAATGGTTTAGCAGCGATGCTTCCAATGGGAGACTGGATGGTTGCGGAATCAGGCGGAACAGAGGCTATTCCGGCAACTTTCGTTACAGCGTTTGCTCCAATCCCTCGATTGGATAGTGAGAGCAAACATTACTCACCTGTTCAGCCAACCTATATGGGGATAGCTGCTAAATCTAAGAATAAGGAAGCTGCTTACACCTTTGTGCGCTGGTATACCTCAGAAGGACTGGAAATCGGCGGACGTGTCTTCTCTGGCTGGGCGAAATCGGATACGAACAAATTGGTGGATACGATTGTGAATGGTTCTAAGGATTCATCTAAGATTGATGTCGATTCCCTGAAATATACGATGGAGAACTCGGCACCTGGTGCGACGCAAGTTCCGGCTAAATATGCGGATGAAGCTAAGAACAACGTTATTCCAGAAGCGGAGATGTATCTCCTTGGCCAACAGGATCTGGATGTCACCGTTGCCAATATCGATAAGAAAATATCGGAAGTCGTTCAGAACAACAGCGGAAAGTAGGCGAAGACGGATTGTACGCTTCCCCAAGGGGGCTTATAATGTGGGGGCAGGATAGCATTTCTGCCTCCTGCTCCAAATTTAAAACAGATATGGGGCCTGTCATCCGTGTTTAGAAAGCATCAATCACTTCGAATGAAACTTGTCTGGTCTTCAATGATCTGCGTACTGATTCCACTAGTCTGCATTTACATGGTTACAGATTATTTAACCCGGGATCTGATTCTAGAGAAGGCCGTTGGCAGCGCAAGAGAGTCTCTCAATGCGTCCAGTGCCAATATGAATGCCATTTTTGAACAAACGCTGGAGCAGTCCAATTTTGTGCTTCAGAACAGCGAAATCAGACAGATGATGTCTGCTGATCCAGAGACGCTCCATTCAGCGAAAGGGATCATCCAGTATAACCGTATGTCGCGGATGCTGGATGATATGTTCGTTCTTTCAGAGTATTTGAAAGTGACGCTGATCGGTAAGAATGGATTTACTTATACCAGTTATCCTTATAGCGACTTTAATCCGAAAACCTTTTACAGCGAGCGTTGGATGTCACTACTGAAACAAACTCAGCCGATTTCGACTTTCTGGAGAGCGGAGCACGACACATACTATAACTATTCTGATAAGGGCTCAGCCAATTGGGTAATGATTGCGAGACCTATACAATCGACCTCCAGCAGCACGATCGGATATATGATTATCAACATTAATGAGCGCAAACTCAGCCCTTATCTGAACAATGATAATGGTAAAGAAATGATGCTTTTAGACGACAAGGGAACTGTAGTCTCGCATGTTGATAAGGCCCGAATTGGTGAGACAATGACGTGGTGGAAAAAGGATAGCGGGCTTGATACTGTCGAGATCAGTGGGGAGAAATTTTTGTATGTAGACCAAGAACTGAGCAGCAACAAATGGCAAATGGTGAGCATTATCCCTATGAAGGCGGCATTGTCAAAGAATAAACAGATTTTATTTATCAGCTTAGCCGTGCAAATTCTATTCTTTACCTTGTTTTCCGTTCTCTTAACCGTTCTAATCTCTAAACTGACTCAGCCCATTGTGAAATTAAGTGCTTTTGTAAAGCGAATAGGTCGTGGTCAATTGGACGAACGTTCGCTAATCCGTGGGAAAAATGAGGCGGCACAGCTGGCCCGTACCATTGACCAAATGCTAGATCGAATTGAGTCCATGATTGAACAGATCACCTATGAGCAAACAGGAAAAAGAAAAGCTGAACTAGAAATGCTGCAGGCGCAGATCAATCCGCACTTTATGTTTAATCTGCTCAATTCGATCCGGTTAAATATTCTGATGCAAGGAGACAAGGAGAACGCCGAGTTGATTGGTTCGTTGTCGTCTTTGCTCCGTATGACCTTTAACAGAGACAATGAGTTTATCCCGCTTCGTGAGGAGACAGATACGATATCTCATTATGTGACTTTGATGAATTTTCGTCATGCTAATCAGGTCAGGCTGGAAATGAATTTAGCAGACGGAACTGCTGAAGCGCTGGTGCCTCGGTTTATGATTCAGCCTATGATCGAGAATGCCATCATCCATGGTTTCGAGCAGTTTGGTGGTGAGATCTTTATTGAAGCGCGTATTATTGCAACTACAGGAACCTTGGTTATCACCATTAAGGATAATGGCATCGGAATGTCACAGGAGAATTTAAAAAGACTTCGTGAAACCGCATACAGTAGTGAGCGGATTGCAGAAGAGGACAGAAAAGGATTCTCCGGCATAGGCTTACGTAATGTGGCCCAACGCCTAAGTATGATTTATGGCGCTTCATTTAAGTTGAATATATCAAGCGAACCTGATGTGGGTACGGAGATTTGTTTGGAGTTTCCACTGAACTACGGAAAGGTGGGTATAGAGAATGCTGACGGCAATTTTGGTGGATGATGACTATCCGGTTATCCGTTATTTGTCGCAGGCCGTGTCATGGAGTGAGCTCGGGATTGAACTCACCGGATGTTATTATAGCGGTCTCGAGGCTTGGGAAAAAGCACGGCAGAATCCACCGGATCTGATTATCACCGATATTGGCATGCCCAAGATGAACGGACTGGAGATGCTTGAGAAATTCAGAGCGATGAAGCCCGGAATTCGTGCGATTATTCTGTCCTGCCACAACGAATTCAAATACGCGCAGCAGGCGCTGAAATTAAACGTAGGAGAATATATTTTAAAAGAATCACTGAATATCGAGCAGCTGGAACATGCACTCAGAACACTTGTGAAGGAAGTAGGTCTGAACAGGCAGCAGCATACCGAGATGCAGGTATATAAGCAAAAGCAATCACAAAACCGTGCTGCGCTAAAAGAAAAGTTTCTTAAAGATACGTTGTACCAATCTTGGGACAAGGTGGCTTGGATCGAGCAAGCCCGGTCAAACGGAATAATGATTCATGCCAAGACTTACATTCCAATGCTTATAGTGATTGACCGTCCAGAGGAAGCCTCGCGGGTGCGCCGTATGAGTGAATATACGATTTCTTTTGCCGTCGAGAATATTATGCAGGAAGTGCTCGAGGCTGATCACAGTTTATTTATTTCGAGATACAGCCATAAAGAGATTGTTATTCTCTTCTGCAGCGACCAGTCTTCCAGAGACCACCAAGCGATCTATCATTCCATTCAAAATGCAGCCTCTGCGGTACAGAAATATCTTAAGCTGTCCGTCTCCTGCATATTTGGCACTGAGGCGCGCAGTCCTGAGGAAATTCGCGGAACACTGCAGCGGATGCTAAAGGAGAAGATCCATCGGTTTTATTTCCCGGCGGCGGGCATCCACCGCTTTGAAGAGATCTGCTTTTCGAGGGATGATATTTATGCTGAATATGGAAGCGTGTACGCTGTTATTAATGATGATATTGCCCTAAACAGGGAACCAGAGCTTCGCGTTCATGTAAAGGAATGGAGAGAATGGGTGGCATCGCAAAAATTCCATCCAAATGAAGTCAAGGAATGTGTGCTCCGTTTGCTGATGGATTTGCAAATGAAGACAAAACAGCTGCTGCAGTCTCCATTGCCTATGGCCGAAGAAAAGCTGTTTAATGTGGTGAGTGACATTGATACCCTCGAGCATTTGGAAGATTGGCTAGTTCAGTACTTGGAAGAATTAGCGCGGAAAATAAGTATATTCTCTATCAAGTCCAAACGTAGTGAAGTTATTAAAGCCCAGCAGTTCGTGATCAGTCATGTAACGGAGAAAATAACGCTGGAGGACATGGCTGGACGCCTGAACTTGAATGCCAGCTATTTCAGCCGCTTGTTCAAACGGGAAACAAACCAGAATTTCATCGAATATGTAAATATGCTAAAGCTTCAGAAGGCAAAAGAGTTGCTTAATCAGTCTGGAAAGACTGTGGAAGAGATCTCCGAGTATCTGGGATATGCCAACAAAAGTTATTTTATCAAGCTGTTTAAACGGGAAATGGGCATGAGGCCCAGTGAATATGCGGCTTGGCATTGAGTTTGGATTGGAGGAACCATTACTGTGGAACTGAAGGGTACTAAAAATGAATTACAAATGTTCTTAAATGATCTATATGCTCCGTTGGAGAATCGATTTACTTCTGGATGTGCAGGAATCGATATGGGAGCTACAGGATCAATATACAATGAAGCTACCGCGCTTATGGAAGCCTTCGCCCGTCCGTTATGGGGGCTTGTTCCCCATGCCAGCGGGGGAGGGGAAAGTACACTTTGGCCGATGTTCCTCGAGGGGATCATTAATGGGACTGACCCTAAACATGAAGAATACTGGGGTGAATTCTCGACCAAAGACCAGCGTATGGTGGAACAGGCTGTGCTGGGACTGGGGCTCGCTCTTGCACCGCATAAGCTGTGGGAGCCACTGAGTGATGTTCAGAAAATGCAGGTATATAACTGGTTGAACCAGATCAATCATGTGGATCGTTCGAACCCGAATAACTGGCTGATGTTTACGGTTCTTGTGAATGTGGGCTTTAAGAAAGTCGGATTGCCCTACGATCAAGAGATAATGAATAATTATTTGGAGAAGATTGACACCTACTACTTGAGTGATGGCTGGTATTCCGACGGGCTGACCGATCAGAGAGACTATTATATTGCTTTTGCTATGCATTATTATACGCTGATATATGCTAAATTGATGGCGGATGATGATCCTCAGAGGGCTGCAGTTTACCGGGAAAGATCCGCGCAATTTGCCAAAGATTTTATATATTGGTTTGCTGAGGACGGAAGTGCGATTCCTTTCGGACGTAGTCTGACCTATCGTTTTGCGCAGGTCTCTTTCTGGAGTGCGCTGGTGTATGCCGAGGTCCTTCCTTTTTCATATGGCATTCTTAAAGGAATTATAATGCGTCATTTTCGTTGGTGGTTTGAGAAGCCTATTATGGGGATAGACGGATTACTAAGTATCGGATATGCTTACCCGAATCTGGTAATGACGGAGAACTACAATGCCCCCGGATCACCGTATTGGGCCTTTAAAGCTATGCTTATTCTTGCCTTGCCGGACGATCATCCTTTTTGGCAAGCGGAAGAAGAGTCGCTGCCTGTATTGAAAGAGATGTTACCACTCGAAGAGGCACGTATGCTTGTGAGTCGTCCGGAAGGAAATAAGCATGTTATTGCCTATACCTCTGGTCAGATGGCTAACTTTGATATGGCCCATAGTGCGGCTAAATATTCCAAGTTTGCTTACTCCACGCTGTTCGGATTCAGTGTGCCGAAGGCGGGTTATGGCTTAGTTCAAGGTGCTTATGACTCCACACTAGCGCTGTGTGAATGCGATGAACATTACCGGGTACGCAGATTCTGCGAGACGTGGGAAATTGGAGAAAATTATGTATATTCCCGCTGGCATCCATGGAGCGATGTACATATCGAGACATGGATTATTCCAGCAGGTTTGTGGCATGTCCGTATTCACAGCATTCACAGCGCCCGGTGTCTCGACGTAGCGGAGGGTGGATTTGCCATTGGCCAGTCTGCTGGCTTCTCACGCAGTGATCGGGAAACCATTAATGTATCTAACACTGCTGTCTCGGTGCAATTGCCCTGGGGAATCAGTGCCATACATATGCTAAGCGGTTTTGACCGGGGAGAATGCGTGCTACCCGAACCGAATACTAATCTGCTGAAGCCTCGGACGTTTCTTCCGAGCTTGATCTCCAGAATGGAGCCGGGAGATCAGGTATTAATATCAGCAGTCTTCGGAGCTACGAATACCCCAGAGAACCAGGAGAGTCTGGCTTCACCGCCGATTATTCAGCAGCAGTCGGACGGAAGGATTGTTATCTACGATCCTCGTAACCATGCAGTGCTTCATACGGTTGATTTATTGGAAAGGAGAGACAAAGATGTGGACAACGGCAATTGAGGATGCTATTCGCAAGATTAAGAGTAATATCGCGGGCCATCCGGGTAAACTGCCTCATATCGCAGAGGGGCAACAATACGAATGGGGAGACAATGACGATTGGATAGAGGGATTCTACGTTGGCATGATGTGGCTTGCTTATGAATATAGCAAAGATTCATTCTATAAGGAGGCGGCAGCTTCCTGGTTAGGAAACTTTAAGCATCGTTTGGATCATCACATCGCCCTGGACCATCATGATATTGGCTTTTTATACTCACTGACTGCAGTAGCAGAGTGGAAAATAACAGGCAGCGAAGAGGCACGAGCTGTCGGTCTACAGGCTGCGGATACACTATGCAAGCGCTGGCGTGAAAACGCTGGAATCCTCCAGGCCTGGGGTTTAGAGAGTGACTCCGAGAATGCGGGACGTATCATTATTGACTGCTTGATGAATTTGCCTCTGTTGTTCTGGGCTGCGGAGGAAACGGGGGACAAGCGCTATTATGATATAGCACTCGAACATGCGTTAAAGAGCCGGAAATTTCTAGTGCGTGGGGATGCTTCCTCTTATCACACTTTTTACTTTGATCCGGCTACGGGAAGTGCAATTCGTGGTGGAACACATCAAGGCTATGAGGATGGATCGACCTGGACACGTGGTCAAGCGTGGGGAATATACGGATTTGCCCTGGCTTATCGTTATACACGAGAGGCAGACTTCCTTAATACCTCTAAAAGTCTGGCTCATTACTTTATCAGTCATCTTCCGGAGGATAATGTGGCGTATTGGGATTTTGATGTGCCGGTGGAAGCGGGTACCCCTCGCGACAGCTCGGCTTCAGCCATTGCGGCTTCCGGTCTTTTGGAGCTGCTGGATCTTCTGGACCCAGATGACCCGGACCGCGCTATTTATGAAGCAGCCTTGCTCCGCAGCATGAAATCCTTGGAGGAACATTATGCGACGTCTGGAAACCCGGAGGCGGAGGGACTTCTAAAGCATGGTTCCTATCATGTCAGAGGTGGACGCGTGCCTGATGGCCATATGATTTGGGGAGACTATTATTATTTGGAAGCGCTGATCCGCATGCAGACCGGAATCCGAGGATATTGGTAGTAGGATGAATTGAACAATGGTCGTTCACCCAGCGACCACAACGAGCGTAAACATACATCGAATCTGAAAAAAAAGGGAGAGTCCCAAAGCCACTTCATGGCTTTTGGGACTCTCCCTTTTTGTGATGTGCGTAGATTTACTATCCATACAATATTCCTGTCTATATGAACTGATTATGAATTTGGATGTTGCGTGGATTCCCTAACGATCAGATTGGATGGAAGGAGAATTTCAACAAAAGGCTCTTCGGGATGATCAATACGCCAGAAAAGCTGTTCTATAGCTTTACGTCCAAAGTAAGACAAATCTACATCCATCGTTGTAGTCAACGGTGTTGTTATTCGTGACAATTGTCCATTATCGAAACTGACAATCGACACATCTTGGGGGATACTATACCCAAGCTTGTACACAACGGAATTAATCAAGAACCCAAATCCGTCATTGACACAGAACCAAGCCGTAGGCTGCTTGTCGAGCGATTGTACAGCGTTCAATACATCATCCATTTCTTCTACTACACGATCGATTACCCAAATCGGGTTGTATTCAATTCCAGCTTGGTAAAGAGCCAAGCGATAACCTTCTAAGCGCTCGTAATAGCTTGGTGAGAATTGTATATTGCCGATGAAACCAATATGGGTATGTCCCAATTCAATTAAATGCTGCACCGCAGTAAAAGCGGCATAGCGATTGTTGGTTAGAATACTGTCGGCCTTAAGATCAGGGTGATGGTGATCAATTAACACGGTGGGAATACCTGTATTGGTCACTGCCTGAATATAAGGGTTCGTAATATGGGATAGAATCAAGATCCCTTCTACGGATTGATCCAACAATATAGGAGGCAGGATTAAATTCTCAGAAGAATGTTTATCAATAGATTGAATCACCATACGCTTATTCCGCTTCGCTGCTTCCTTCTCAATGCTCAAATAAATTTCTCCAAAAAAGTTTCGTTTGGAAAATGCAAATTCCGATGCCAAAATGGCAAAGGTTCCTACTTCTTCTTCAGTGCTTTTACGCCCTCGCGAATAGATGTAACCCATCTCATTCGCTGCATCGATAATTAATTGCCTCGTTTCTTCACTGACACCGTCTTTACCGGACAGAGCCTGAGAAACAGAGTTCTTCGATATATTTAATCGATCGGCGATATCTTGCATAGTTACCTTCACCTTCATGCGAAGATACGTCCTTTCTAATAAGAAGTGTAATGAATATTCTTCCATACTGTCTCTCATAATACTAAAGATTATGCTGCAAAACTACATTACGACTATAAATTATTTTAACATTACAGAATTACTTTGTAAAGTTAATTAATAGTTTATGTAATTGTGTCTATTGTATAAAAAAACGAAAAATAGGTTGACAATTTCGCTTAAAACTATAATAATAGCAATTGTAACGCTTACAAAGTCGCTTACAGGCATATATTCATCTAACTTTGTAACGTTACAGAATTTTATTTAGGAATTACAAAATGCTGCACTGATGTGCATCGATACTCAGGGAGGGTTTATTTTATGAAGAAGAAGCTTTCAGTAATGCTTGCACTTACGCTTGTATTCACGATTCTTGCCGGTTGTGGATCGAAGAGTAGTAATTCAGGCACTTCAGCAGATGGAGTAACAACTATTGAGTTCTGGGCTGCACCTAACCCGACTCAACAAGCATATTGGCAAAAAATTGCCAAAGAGTATGAGACTGTTAATCCTAAAGTGAAAATCAATGTAAGTGCGATCAAGGAATCCCCTACTTCTGAGGCGAGTATCCAAGCTGCAATTGCAGGTGGAAGCGCTCCAACAATGACTGAGAATATTAGCCGTGGTTTTGCAGCGCAACTAGCAAACAGTAAAGCCTTAGTTCCATTGGATACGATTGCTGGCTTCAATGATATTGTGACAAAACGTAATATGACCAAAACGATTGAGCCTTGGGAATTTGCGGATGGCCATCAATATGTTCTCCCAATCTACTCGAATGCGATGTTGTTCGGATGGAGAACGGATATTTTGAAAGAAGCTGGTGTGAACGAAGTTCCGAGAACATACAGCGAAGTGATTGAGGCAACGAAAAAATTAAAAGCAAAATACCCAGATAAATATCTTTGGGCGAAACCTGACTTAGCAGACCCTACCTCTTGGAAAAGATGGTTCGACTTCTTTATGCTGTACAATGCAGCTTCAGATGGCAACAAATTCATTGAAGGCAGCCAATTTGTTGGCGATGAAAAAGCTGGTGTAGACGTTCTTACTTTCGTGGACAATCTTCGTAAGGAGAAAGGGCTATTGTCTCAGAATGTAACAGAACCTTTCGAAAATGGCGTGGGCGTGTTTACGGATGTAGGACCTTGGACATTCAGCACATGGGCTGAGAAATATCCAGAGCTTCAGTACAAGAAGAACTTTGAAGTAACATTGCCTCCTGTTCCAGATGGTATGGATCCAGCGAATGCAAAAACATTTGCGGATGCTAAAGGAATTGTTATCTATGCTTCGGCAAGTCCAGAGCAACAAGCTGCTGCAATAGAATTTATCAAGTGGGTCTACTCAGATGATAAAAATGATGTTGCCTTTTTCCAAGAAACTAACTTGCCTCCAGCCCGTGATGATGTAGGTACAAATGAAGTGTTTAAACCAGTATTTGAAAAAACGCCTGTATTGCAAGAGTATGCAAAAGCAATCCCGAATGCTGTTCCATCCATGGACAATCCGAAATTCAACGAATTGCAAACCTTTATTGGTCAAGAGGCCTTTAACAAAATCGTTCGTGGTGAGATTGATCCAAAAACGGGTTGGGACAATATGAAGAAGGCGATTGAAGGGGAACTTCAATAATGATTGAAAAAAATAATAATCGGTTAGGCTGGCTTTTTGCCAGCCCTTACCTTATTTTTTCGACTGTGTTTTTCTTGGGCCCGCTTATCTGGTCTCTATATTTGTCTTTTACGAACTGGGACTTGATTTCACCAACTTATGATTTTGTAGGATTCAAGAACTTTACCAAAGCATTAGGTACGCCAGGGGTAAGATCGGCATTTTGGGTAACGTACAAATTTATGATCGTATTTGTACCGATTGTCACAGCCATGTCGCTTTTTGTAGCGGTAATTGTAAAAGGCTTACCTAAATTAAAAACCGTATTTCTTATTGGATTCTTCTTGCCTTACCTATCCTCAGGGGTTGTAGCATCCCTTATTGTTAAAGGTTTTTTGTCACATACAAGTCCTGTTCAGACGTTTCTAAGGGAACGGTTAGGTCTTGATATTGACTGGCTCGGCGGATCTTTCTCGGCATTGTTCGTCGTTGCGATGATTATGGCTTGGAAATTTACAGGTTACTATGCGTTAATTCTTACTTCAGGTTTAGAAAGCATTGATCAGGAAGTATATGAAGCGGCGGCAATTGATGGCGTGAAGGACAGCCAAAGGTTCTGGAAAATTACGTTGCCTTTGCTTTACCCTGCGATTTATACAACCTTAATTTTATCCTTTGGTGCAACATTCGGTATCTTTACTGAGGTCTACCAATTAACAGGCGGCGGACCAAACTATGCAACGAATACATGGCAAATGGAAATATACAGTCAAGCATTTAAGAACCTGCAGGCAGGTTACGCATCAGCTATTGCGATTATGGCTGCGGTTGCGACATTTATCTCTATATTCGTGATCCGAAAAATTCTGGAAATGTGGGGTAAGCGCAATGGTTGGGTCTAATTCAAACATCAAGCTCCGGCTGTCGATCCGCTATCTGATTGCGATCGTACTGCTCGTGATTATGGTATTCCCCTATTTATATATGGTATTGAATTCACTTGCAGATTGGTCACAGGTAGACCGGAAGCTGATACCGACGAAATTTACGCTGCGCTCGTATCAATGGCTCTTTACAGGTGGTGAGACCGGGATTACAAGACCATGGATCCACGCCTTCTTTAACAGTGTGTTCGTTTCCTTGGTATCTACAGCCTTAATGATGATGTTCGCGATTATGGTCGCTTATGCGTTGGCGAAGCTGAAATTCCGCGGGAGAGACTCTATTAACAACTTTGTGTTGTTTCATATGTTCTTCCCGGCAATCATTTTGATCATCCCTAACTTTTTGATTATTCAAAAAGTAGGACTGTTCGATACGTATTGGGCGCTCATTATTCCCAAGGCGATGAGTTTATGGGGGATCTTCATGTATACCAACTTCTTTAAGGCAGTACCCGATGCCTTTATTGAAGCCGCCAAACTGGATGGGGCATCCGATTTCAAAATCCTGTATAAGATTATGATGCCGATGTCGAAGTCCATTACGACCGTTGTATTCCTATTCCTGTTAATGGAACGTTGGACAGAGCTCCTGTGGGATATGATCGTCGTCCGAAGTGACGGCATGTTAACATTGAATGTTTTATTATCTCAGATGTTCGGTCCGTATCAAGCGTATCCGGGTCCGATGTATGCCGGTGCAGTGATGCTCACCTTGCCAATCATTATTTTGTTCATTATTTTCGGCAAGAAGTTCCAGGAAGGTATGCAATTTAACTTGAAATAGGTCTGCACAGGAGGGGTTATCGATTGGAAAAGCCGTGGTGGAAAGGGGCGGTATTCTATGAAGTGTATATGCCAAGCTTCTGTGATAGTAACGGGGATGGGATTGGTGATTTCGACGGTCTTACTTCCAAGCTGGATTATTTGCGGGAACTTGGCATCGGGGGGATTTGGCTAACGCCGTTCTATAAGTCTCCAAAAGTAGATAACGGGTATGACATTGCAGATTATTGTCAGATTGATCCAGACTTTGGAACGATGGAAGATTTCGACCGGTTTATTCAGGAAGCGAAGGCTCGCGGGATCAGAGTGATTGCCGACCTTGTCCTGAATCATACGTCTTCAGAGCATGCATGGTTCAAGGAATCCCGATCCTCAAGGACGAACCCGAAGCGGGATTGGTACATTTGGAAGGACGCTGTGAACGGTGGCGTACCTAATAACTGGGAATCATTTTTTGGTGGAACCGCGTGGGAATGGGATGCAGCAACGGAACAGTATTACTATCATGGGTTTGCGAAAGAACAGGTCGATTTGAACTGGGCGAATCCCGAAGTTAAAGAAGCGATGAAGGATGTTATGGCTTATTGGCTGGGCAAAGGCGTAAGTGGCTTCCGGTTAGATGTTATCAACTTCTTATCGGTGTCCGATCAATTCCCGGATAACCCGATGGATGAAGTAACGGGTGAGCAGAAGCATGTACATGATCAGAATCAAGATGGAATTATGGATGCCATCGAGGAAATTAGCAGGTTTGTTCATGTGCATAGCGGAATGTTCATGGTAGGTGAAGTCGGCTCTGAAGATATGGACATGCTGAAGCGTTACAGCGGAACAGGTAAGTTCGATGTGGTCTTTAATTTCAATCTGGGAAGCCAGAAGGAATTTAGTCCAGAAAATTTGTTCGCCGAGCTTAAGACGATGGAGAAGGTGCACAGTGCAGATCAGATTCCAACGTTATTCTTCGGTAGTCATGATATGGACCGCGTAATTTCGCGATTTGGTGAAGGGGACGCGGAGATTGAGGAAGAACGGGCCCGCCTTATGGCAACGTTAGCCTTGACTGCAAAAGGGGTACCTTTCCTATATTTCGGTGAAGAGATTGGGATGCGGAATTTCGTAGCCCATAAGCTGGAAGATATGCGGGATATCCAAGGATTGAAGGCATATGAAATCGCACTACAGCGGGGGGCTACCTCGGCGGAAGCCCTGAAAATTGCGAATACGAAGGGAAGAGATGCGTCTCGCTCCCCAATGCAATGGAAGGCAAGTCCACATGGCGGGTTTACATCAGGAACACCATGGATTGGCATGGGCCCCAATTATCAGCAATTAAACGTGGAGTCCGAATGCAATCAACCGAATTCATTATTACATTATTATAAAAAGCTTCTCCACTTGCGCAATACACAGGATGTATTTCAACTCGGGGATTATGACGTGCTGGAACGCAGAGGCAATCTTATTTTATATGTAAGAACATTGAAAGAAACCAATACCAGAGCGCTCGTAGCCTTGAATTACGATAATCAGAGCATACAGATTGATCCTAGTGAACTGCTGGATGGGCAAGCAACTTATATATTATCAAGCCGTCGAGATACAGTGAGCGGCACAGGCCTTATAACGCTGTTACCGAATGAAGCCGCAATATGGATGCGTGCGCCGCTATTATTTGAATAGAGAGGAATTTCTTATTATGAAACTGTACAAGAATGCTGTGAAGACATGTGAACAACTGCTCACGGAATACGCGATGAAAGACGTATCCGTAACCAATACACAAAAAATAAAATTCACAGGTGTAGATCATAAAGATGTCTACAATATTACAGCTCCATTCCAAGATGAGGGTGAGTGGGTGATTGCGGGTCGGGTTGAATCCCGTGACAGCGAGCATTCCGATGTCGTTTTTTTTGTCGAACGTGATGGACAGTGGGTACCTCGTGAAGGAGCGCCTTCCCTTGAACTTCAAGATCCTTTTTTTACGAAAATCAATGGGGAACTGATTGTTGGAGGCGTTCAAATTTATCCACATCCGGTAAAGGCTGATGCCTTAATGTGGCGTACGGTATTCTACCGCGGGAAGAACATCGCAAGCTTAGAACCATTCTTTAAAGGACCGGATGGCATGAAAGATCTGCGCCTAGTTGACCTGAAAGATAGCATCGGAGTACTGACCCGCCCTCAAGGAGATAAAGGAGGACGCGGTAAAATCGGCTTTACCCGCATTGCATCGTTAGAAGCGTTATCCATTCCATTGATCGAAGAAACACCGTTATTGGATGGACAGTTTGTTGATGAAGAGTGGGGCGGTGCGAATGAAGCACACTTGCTAAAGAACGGACTTCTCGGTGTTCTTGGGCATATCGCATCTTTTGATGATGCGGGCGATCGTCACTATTACCCGATGGTATTCGCTATCGATCCGGCAACAGGTGAGTACTCGGATATTCAATTAATCGCTGTACGCAATCAGTTCTTACCAGGTGCCACCAAACGGCCTGATTTGGAGGATGTCGTATTCAGCGGCGGGCTCGTACGTCATGAAGACGGTACAGCTAATATATATGCAGGAATCAGCGATGCGGAAGCACAACGAGCAACAATCCCTGATCCTTTTGCTCAATTTGAAATTTTATAAGTATGAAATCCATTTGGTTAAGGGAGTTATTACAACATGAAAATCTATCGTTATGAACAAAATCCACTTATTACACCGGCGGACGTCAAGCCGTATCACAATGACTTTGAAGTGATTGGTGCATTTAATGCCGGTATAGCTAGCTATAATGGTGAAATATTAATGTTTCTCCGTGTAGCAGAACGCCCAATTAGCAAGGATCCAAAAATTGTGAAAGCTCCGATTTATAATCCGGAGACCAATGAATTGGATATTTTGGATCTGAATACAGATGATGAGCGCTTCGACTTCTCTGATCCGCGAGTGATCAAAAATAAATCCGCCAGTGCTACATTTCAGTACTTGACTTCATTATCTTATATCCGAATCGCTCGAAGTAAGGATGGACATCATTTTACGGTGGATGAGAAGCCATTTGTGTACCCTTCCAATTCACTGGAGACCTTCGGGGTAGAAGATCCTCGGGTAACCCAAATTGGGGATACCTACTATATTTATTTCTCGGCAGTCTCCCCTGTGGGCGTTGGAGAATCGCTGGTATCAACTAAAGATTTCGTGAATGTAACTCACCACGGCATGATCTTTGGGCCGGATAATAAAGACGTATTGATTTTCCCGGAGAAAATTAACGGCAAATATTATGCATTGCACCGTCCAACAACGAAAAGCACGGGAGATCCGGAAATATGGATCGCAGAATCGGACAACTTATTATATTGGGGCAACCATAAGCATCTGATCGGTTTGCGTGAGGGGATGTGGGATAGCGGCCGGATTGGCGGCGGTGCGGTTCCATTCAAGACCGATAAAGGCTGGCTAGAGCTGTATCATGGGGCAACACTGGAACATCGTTATTGCATGGGGGCAGTCTTGTTAGATCTAAATGATCCCTCGAAGGTGATTGCGCGCTCCAATGCTCCTATCATGGAGCCGGAAGCGGATTATGAGAAGAACGGATTCTTCGGCGATGTTGTATTCTCTTGCGGTGCACTCGTGGAAGGCGATGTTGTTAAAATGTATTACGGAGTCGCGGATACATCAATGGCTTGCGCAGAACTTAGTGTACAAGAAATTTTAAATAGCTTGATATACGTATAACAATAAAACGTCAAAACCGAAGTGGTTTTGGCGTTTTAATTTGGGAGAGATGATGAAGAGAATGAACATTAAATTAACTGAAAACTGGAAACTTCGTGATTTCCATGTGGGGGAAGCCCGGGATCTTGAAGTTGCATCGCCAGAGTTTATTGATTATTTCTGGATGACCACCACAGTGCCTGGTGATATCCATACGACGCTTCGGGAGAAAGGCGTTATTGATGATCCTTTCTTTGGCCACCAAGATCAGAAATGCCGTTGGATTGAAGAAAAGGTATGGTGGTATCGTACAGTCTTTTCATACGATTCTGATCTTAAACCTGGTGAGAAGATGGAGCTGTTATTCGAAGGGTTAGATACCTATGCGACCGTATATCTAAACGGTGTGGAGCTTGGGTCAACGGATAATATGTTCATCAGCCATTCATTTGATGTAACCCGTGAATTAAATAAGGGGAAAAATACGCTTGCCGTAAAATTTGATCCTATTCATGTACACGCAGGCGATAAAGTCCAATATTATTGGTCGGGCTATAGTAAGAAGCGGATTTGGGCACGTAAAGCGCAGAGTCATTTTGGCTGGGATTGGGGTCCGCGTCTGGTCTGTGCAGGCATATGGAAAGAGGTACAGTTGATTAAACGTCGTCATGCACATTTAGATCATGTGTTTGCTCGAACAACTTCGATAGAGGGTCAAGTAGGTGTTGTTGATGTGGATTTATGCGCACATGCCTTTGATCGCGAGTGTTCGTATACGGCGCGTGTAGAACTTTTAGAAGGTACAGAGCGTGTTGCGGAAGAAAATGTCTCTTTGGATAAGGTTGGAGGGATTACAGTTGACGGGGCGATTACAGCGCGTACGCTTCATCATTCAGTTACCTTGCAGGTGATGGATCCAAAGTTATGGTGGACCCATGATCTAGGAACGCCTTTCTTATATCATCTACGCGTTACGTTATTTGCTGATGGGGAGCTAATAGATACCTATGAGCAGCCATTTGGGATTCGAAAGATCGAATTGATGCAGCTGGATGAAGAAGGGCGCCATGCTTTCACTTTTGTATTGAACGGCATAAAAGTTTTTGCTAAAGGTGCAAATTGGATCCCTATTGATAGCTTTATTGCGACCGTGCCAGATAGCCGCTATACACATCTGCTTCAGATGGCCAAGGATGCCAATATGAATATGATTCGCGCTTGGGGTGGAGGCATTTATGAGCGGGATATTTTCTTTGATGAATGTGATCGGTTAGGAATCTTAATCTGGCAGGACTTCATGTTCGCTTGTGCGTTGTATCCAGATTATAATCGTAATTTTATGAATAATGTTCACCGCGAAATTGAGCAGGTTGTAAAACGTCTTCGCAGTCGTACGAGCCTTGCGCTATGGTGTGGGAATAACGAGAATGATTGGTTGTATGAGGCACTGTCCTCTACTGGAGAGATCACACATCCCTTTTATGGAGAAAAAATTTATCATGAGCTCATGCCCGCGGTATTAGAGCAACTCGATCCCACGCGAACGTTTTGGCCTAGCTCGCCTTTTGGCGGCAATGATCACAATTCGCGTGAGGTGGGCGATACCCATAACTGGCAAGTCTGGCATGGGAATAATGAGCCTCGTCAGTTTGGTGAACCGCAGACACAGGATTATAGTATTGAAGGGATATCGTTCAAACGATTCAAGTCAGACTTCACGAAATTTGCCAGTGAATTCGGGCTGCATGCCGCTTCCAATCGTTACACCCTAGCGAAGAACATGCCGGACAATCAGTTCTATTGGGATAGCGATGAAATGAAGTATCGTAATAAAGATGTCCATTATCCAAAGGGCATTATGCTCATGGAAGGTTATACAGGAGTTCCGAAGGATATCAATGAATATATTCAATTCTCGATGCTGACCCAGGCAGAGGGATTGAGGTATGGCATTGAGCATTACCGCCGTAATAAGCCGGATACAAGCGGGGCTTTATTCTGGCAGTTCAATGATTGCTGGCCAGGAACAAGCTGGTCTGTTATCGATTATTATGGTTTACCAAAGGCGAGCTACCACTATGCGCGTAAATTTTTTGCACCGGTACTCTTATGTGTGGATCATGATCCGAATGGACCGCTGCAGTTATGGGCTCTCAATGATCGCCGCGAAGTTTATCAGGATAAGGCGGAATTAACGATCTATCGGATGGATGGTACAATTATATATCAGCGTGCATTCGACGTTACCGTTGAAGCGAACAGTAAAGTTAATTTTGCCAAGTTAACTGAAGCTGAGATACTGCAGCAACATAGCGCTGGCGAGGTTGTGGTCGTACTTCGTTCGAAGAAACGGGTAACAGAAGATTATGTACTCTATTTAAGAGACTATAAGGATATGGATTATCAACCCGCACATGTTCAGATCTCCGTGGATGAAGCGAAAGGACATATCCACTTGATTTCGGATCGTGTGGCACGGATGGTGATGATCGAATTAGATGCACCCTGGGTGATCATGGACGATAATTTCTTTGATCTGATTCCGGGTGAGGTGAAGACGGTTCGTGTGCATCAGGTTGATGCCGGGGCACTGCCTTGGGAGACCTTACGTGTAACGGCAATGAATGATGCGGATTTACAAAAGCTCGGAATTAAGGAGATGAGTTAAGATGAAGGCGGCTGTATTTCAAGGAACTAAGCACATTGAATTTAAGGACTGGGAAGCTCCGTCTGTTGGCTCCAAAGAAGTTAAACTTCGTGTGAAATGCTGCGGGATCTGCGGTACAGATCAGCATATTTATCATGGATACCCTGGGTCTGCAGAGGTGACAGCTCCGATTGTGTTAGGACATGAGCTTTCAGGCGAAATAGTGGCTGTGGGTGATGAGGTTACGACCTTACAAGTGGGGGACCGTATATCGGTTGATCCGAACATCTATTGTGGAAACTGTTATTTTTGCCGGAATGGAAAAGTACATTTATGCGATAACTTGCAGGCTGTTGGGGTGACTCGTGACGGTGGCATGGGCGAGTATTGTGTTGTTCCTGTAGCGAACTGTTACTTGCTACCTGATGAAATGAGCTGGATCGAAGGGGCGATGATTGAACCTTTAGGTTGTGTACTTCACGGTTATAAGAAGCTGGATATCCGTAAGGCACACCAAGTCCTGATTATCGGCGGAGGTTTTATTGGTCAATTGTTCTTGCAGCTCGTCAAAGCTGCGGGTGTTAAAGGGATTATTGTCAGTGAGCCGGAAGTGTTCAAACATGACCGATTAGTCGAGTTAGGTGCCGATGAAGCAGTATCTCCTGCAGCAGAAGGCGTGATGGAAGCTCTCCATCATCAATTTGATATTGTCATCGAATGTGTTGGCCGTGCAGATTCCATGGAACTGGCGGTTAAGGCATCACGTAAGGGTGGACAAGTCTTAATGTTTGGAGTTGCTTCCCCGGACACGTTGATTCAAGTCTCACCATTCGAAATTTTTACAAAAGAGTTGAACATCATGGGTTCTTTCATTAATCCGTATACCCATGAGGAATCGATTGCGTTAATTGAGAAGGGGATCGTTCAGATTGAGTCGTTGATTAGCCATCAGTTTTCGCTGAAAGATATGCCGGAAGTCATGGAAGAGTATTCGAAACTGAGTGTTTCTAAAGGGGTTATTGTGCACGAGAGGTAGTATTAAATCATAGTAAGCGTACAACAACGATGACTATTGGCTATTTGCCATACGTCATCGTTTTTTTGTGGGCAAAAACTGGCTACGACGAGGTCGCTCTTTAGAAAATATTGAAATTAATATTCAGTTAAGAATCCCTTCACTATCCGTTTACGATTCAGAGTTAGAGTTAAAGGAGGCCATGAGAAAAAGGAGCTTTGTCATGAACACAGATCCTAAAGTACTTATTGTTACTTCTGCATTTGGAGATGGGCATATGAAAGTGGCTGAGGCCATCGAACATTCATTTAGACATAGGGGAATTAATCGGATTACCACCTTGGATCTATTCGCTGCAGTCCATCCCACTTTGAATGAGCTATCCCGAAGATTCTATTTGAACAACACGGGGTATACCCAAGAATTTTATGGATTCTTGTACACAATGACGAGCAAGATGAGGCCAGAGCAATTCATGGGTAGAATCATCCATTCTATGGGCAAACGAAAAGTACAAAGGATCATCGACGAGATAGAGCCGGATATTATTATTCATACCTTTCCTTATTTGGCCGCTGCTGAGCTAGCTTCAACAACAGGAAGTCGAATACCTCTGTTCACGGTTATGACAGATTACGTAGTCCATGGCAGATGGCTTCATCCACAAACGACGAAATATTTTATCGCTTCAGAAAACATGAAGGCAACTCTGATGTCAGCAGGGATCGCTGAAGAGAAGCTTGTGGTCAGTGGGATTCCTATTCGCGAGGCTTTTGAACAGACTCAGGATCGTGAAGTGCTTTTATGTAAACATGGGTTAAACGGAAATCGTCAATATCTATTACTAGCGGCAGGAGCTTACGGCGTATTAAGTGACATTGGCGGTTTAATAAAACGAGTACTGCTTCAATCAAGCTTCGATGTCATCGTATTGTGCGGGAATAATCATAAGCTTCGAGCAGCTATGGGGGAGCTTTTTCAAGAGAACCCTCGAGTTCACATTTTGGGATATACCGAAGAAATGCAAGAGCTGATGTGCATAGCTTCCTGTCTATTGACCAAAGCTGGCGGGATTACCTTGACTGAGGCGATGGCTCAAGCACTTCCAGTTATCGTCTATCGACCACTCCCCGGTCAGGAGGCAGGCAATGCAGAATGGTTATCTGGGCACCATTTGATTGAGATCGCACGAAATGAGGAGCAGTTAGTAGAGCAGCTTCAGCGATTGGAGCATATGGCATACAGAGATGAGAGGGAACAGCATATGAAGGTCTTTTCGCGAAAATCAGCCTCGGATGCTATCGTTACCGAAGCTTTAGAGGCTATTAAATTGCGTCATCCTTCTGTTTCCTCAGCAAAATCCATGCTTGTTGAAGGGCAGGCGAAGACGATTCATGGATATTATTAGCAAGAAAGATAGACCACAGCAGACGTTTACCCGCCTCGCAATGATTCTCTTTTTTATAGAGTGGATAAGAGGGGCTGTCCTAATCACGTTCTTACCCACTTATATATTGACGAGCTGGGGGCTTACAACGTCAGTAGTTGGCATTGCGGTCTCTGTACACTATTTAACGGACAGCTTGATCAAAAGCTTCATCGGCTATCTCTTGGATAGATATCCTGGGCGCACCGTGCTTCATGGAGGGTTCTTTCTTGGGTTCGTTGGACTGTTAATGATGGTGACAACGCATAGTCCGTGGATGCTTATTGTAGCCTCTGCTTGCTTGGGTGCTGGATTCTCACCGATCTGGATCCTATGTATGAGCCAGGTATCAGAGGAAAATCGGGCACAACAGATGGGAACCTTGTACGTATACTGGATGGCTGGTCTAGGTCTGGGGCCCGTAATGATGAATTTGTTAATTGGTGGTGGGCTGTCACTGTCCCTTGCTGTCATTGGATTATTTTTCGTAGCGGGCTGGATCATGGTAGGACTTGTAAAGATGAACAAGGTCTCAGTGCAGAGTGCGAATATATCCGTAGGTGAGCAGTTTGTATCTCTATGGAACAAAGTAAAGAAGGGAGGATTTCTGGTCCCTGGCATGCTGCTGCAGACTACAGCGGGCGGGATACTGGTCCCTTTTCTAACAAGCTTTGCTATCTCGCATCTGGGTTTATCCCATTCTCAGTTGTCTATCGTGTTATTTATGGGAGGAGCAGGTGTAGTTCTATTTCTTGTGCCCATGGGAAAATGGTTTGATCAAGTCGGAGGGAAGTGGTTCCTTGTCATTGGGTTCGGCGTATTTGCGGTTGCCTTGTTCGGTTTAACTTCTATTAATTCCTTCTCCGCCGCTATTGGGCTCTCGCTTCTGCTGGGGTGTGCTTATGCTGCTTTACTTCCCTCTTGGAATGCTTTAATGGCCAGTTACATTCCCGAAGATTCCGTAGGGATCAGCTGGGGGCTATTGTTTTCCATAGAGGGTTTAGGGGTGGTTATTGGTCCGCTAATTGGAGGCTGGCTGGGAAGCTCAGGAAATCAATTACTGCCTTTTCAAGTCAGTGCCTGTTTGTTTGGATTGATTAGTGTTGTCTACTTGCTATCCCCCGCCCGATTATTTATTCACAGAAACAGAGGGATGGAGAAGCTTCCAAATGTATCGTAGTTAAGATTTATTTAATAGACTCTTCACAACTTCTGCAACTCCCCTGACTTCCGGCGCCGCCGACTCATGAATACCAAAGACAATGCAATGATCGTGAGAATAATCCCAAGTACTTGAAAACCCTCAAAGCTGAACTTACCTTTCATTACGATGCCTATCAACAAGGAAGAGAGAATGGTTCCCAAATATCTTGAAGTATTAAATAAACCGGATGCTACGCCGATCATTTCCTTGGGTGAACTTTGGAACAAAGCTGCTTGCATACCTACATTATTCAACCCATTACTAATTCCGAATGCAGCCAAAGCCAGGCACACGCTAATAACCGGTGAAGATTGATTCAATGTCACGAGCCATACCGATCCCGCAGTCATCAATATTGCAGACACTAGTAGTGCCGGTCCTGGTCCGGATTTATCGATCCATCGTCCTGCTATTGGAGAAGTAACTAGAGAGCATAGGCCTAAGGTTAGCATAAGTATCCCTGTTTGATACTCGCTGACATGGCGAACCATTTGCAAGTAGGACGGAACTCCGAAAAAGAGTGAGTAAAAGAGTACGTTAACGAGCATGAATTCCACATTAACCCATGTCATTGCAGGATATTTGGCGAATGTGCGTAAAGGGATAAAGGGCGAAGTCGCTTTTAACTCATGTCGTACGAACACCCCTAGCAGAGCGAGTCCTATCAGTGAAACAATGATATTTCCTAAGGCAATGTGTCCAGATGATTTTGCTGAGAGCAATCCAATGAGTAGGGCAACCAGACCCATTGTGAAGAGCAGGATCCCTGATCCATCTATCCAATCGAACCATTTGCGAAGGGACGTGCCCGGTGCAACGGTTAATGACGAGTTTTCCTTAGGGATATTTCTCCAAGACAATAGAAAGCTCACAACCACAAATGGAATATTGATGAAAAAGATAGCGGGCCAGCCCCACCAGTGTATGATAACCCCGCCAATAAAGGGCCCAATGGCTGCCGCACCGGATAGGAAGATGGACAAAACAGACAGCGCTGTCGCTTGTTTTTCCGTTACATGAATTCGCACTATAGCCATCCCAACGGCAACCATCATGCTTGTTCCAATGGCTTGCACAATGCGGAACACGATGAGCCACGCGAAGCTTGGTGCGAATGGAGCTAATAATGAGGCAATGAAAGCTACTACAAGCCCGGTAAGAAATATCTTCCTTCTACCAAATAAATCGCTGGCCTTTCCCATGACGGGTTGAGCGATGCTACTAGCAATGTAGAAAGAAAAAATAATCCAGGAAACACCTGTATAGTCAAGTTGGAATACATTTTGCAATCTTGGAATAGCAACAGAAACCATTGAAGAATTTAATGGGTTTAATAGTATCCCTAGACCCACTGAAATCATTAACCACCAATTCCGAGCACTCATTTTGGGTCCCCCTAAAGCGTATTAATGTCATCTTACTTGATTTTAATTATTCATTCCAACGCATTTCATGTTATATTCTCATTGACTTAAAGGAATGAATGGGGGGCGAAATGGAACTTCTACAGCTGCAATATTTTCTCGCGGTAGCTCGGTTGGAACATGTGACTGAAGCTGCGCGAAATCTGCACGTTACTCAATCATCACTTAGCAAAACAATACAGCGTTTGGAGGAGGATCTAGGAGTCCCTTTATTCGATCGAGTAGGGCGGAACCTGCGTCTGAATGAGTTCGGAAGCAGGTTCCTTCGCCGTGCAGAAAGAGCTTTGTTTGAATTGGAACAGGGGAAGCAGGAGCTTAGCGATTTATCTCACCCGGAACATAACACGCTTGAATTAGCGGTTACCACTGCCAGTACATTACCCAGTATCCTTCGCGAGTTTCGAAAAAAGAGACCTGATATTCAATTTCATGTGCAGATGCTGACTACAAAGGAAATGGTCACACTTTTGGATCGAGGAGAGGTGGATTTCTGCTTGTCATCACCCCCTATAGAAGGGGACGACATCGAATGCCAAGTCGTATTTATCGATCCAATCCTTGTAGCGGTTCCTAAGGGGCATCGGTTGGCAGATCGAAACAGCGTATCTTTGATAGAGCTGAGAGATGAATGGTTCGTTGGGGTTAAGAGTGGTTATGGAACTCGGGATTTAATAGACTCTGTGTGCCAATCGGTTGGATTTACGCCTAAATATGTGTATGAGGGGGATGAACCTGCAAGGTTGATCACTCTTGTGGAAGCTGAGATTGGTCTTGCCTTCATACCAAGTACAGCAAGAAATTCACGGGACATCAAATATCTCCAAATAGAGAATCACGAATTGGTACGGGAAATTGCTCTAATATGGCACAAGAGTCGGTACATTTCTCGGGCTGCTTTGGAATTTCGTGAGGTAGTTGTAGAATATTTCGGATCATTATCCAAAGAGGTTTAAGACAATTGGGGATGGGTATCGAGAGGTATTTAACTGGATGCAAAAGAACAATTGCATCCAGCTTAAGAACGCAGGGTTTATAGAAATATTTTATTATGAGGATGTAGAAGAATCTGGTAGTGTTTAGTTATCTGGTGTTGGTTCTTCCATAAACCATGAAATATGGGTGCATCTCTTACAAATAAGTATAGCAGCGTTTTTATTCGCCCAGTCAAATCCTAGAAAAGATGCTCCGCTTGTGTTAAGCAGTTTATAATCCAGAGCAAAGGTATCGTTTTGACAACAAGGACAGGTTATTCGCGCGCCTGCAGCACTGTATCTCATTTTAAAAACCTCCTGTGAATTTGTATAGTTCTTTAACGCATCTGAGGTTATTAAGGTTTCATGTACTCAAACTTACTAGTCAATTTGGGGTGAAATTATGAATAGCTGGGAAACAGCTTTGTCAAAGGTATGTGAGCTTTATTGTTCATCGGAAGTGAATTTGAAATTAGAATGGATCTTGGTTGGCTCGGTGGGTTCGGTTTTACAGGGCTGTGAAATGACTCCGGGAGACGTTGATATTTATACAAAAAATAAAGAAGGGATTGCACAATTTGCAGAACTTCTGAAGGAATATTCCTTGCTGGATAAATGTGAATTCCCTCATGGAGAGAACTGGTTATCCTCTTTAGAAGAACCTACATATACGCAGACCTTTTCTTCGGGCTTCTCATGGACAAAGGGGAGTTGGATCATCGATGGGTTTAAAGTGGAAGTCGTTCATATCTCTAATTCAGCGGGAATTCCTGATTCTATGGATGGTGATGGGATATGGGAAGGTGGACAATTCATTTGGAACCATTTTAGGAATGTGACAATCGGACGGTACACTATTCCTACGGTTCCTCTAGAAATACAGCTAGAATCCAATTTAAGAAGACAACGATCAGACAGGACACAAGCGATTATTACTGCATTGCAAAAATATGGCTACGATCAAGAGCTAATTGAAAAAGCTCTATCAAAGAAACACTTACCTTATTTTTATTCTCAAATGAATTGAACTAAGGGGTTTATCACTAAAAAAGGAAATAAAATGGTATAATGTGGTTTACAATCATGGAAAGGGGTTGATTCCTATGTCAGACTTTTTTGATCCAGGACCTAGTTCGAATATGACGGATCCTGGTGGTCATAAAGCAAACCATGATGTCAATACGCAAAAATATCATACGCAAGGTGTTCCTGGATTTTGGAGCGAGGTAACCAATCTGTTCATCGTGGTGGCAATAATTGCAGTTATTTTCTTACTCATATGGATCTTCTAATGGCCTTGTAATGAAAAGATGACAGTCCTCATTTAACTTGAGGGCTGTCATTATCGTTATTGAGCTGAGTATCCTCCATCGATGACTATGTCCGAACCTGTAATGTATGAAGATTCATCGCGACATGTTTAATCCCAGCGAACGGGCCATAGCCATTGATGGAATTAATTTTCTGCAATCCTCATCTGAGACAACATGCAATTTCATTCCATAAACATTCTGTTTCTGGCTTACTTTCTCTAGCGCTATCTCATTAATGTCTGCGGCAATAACGATATGATCATTGATAGTGTCAAAAATAGCCCGCCTGCGGTCATAACGCCACTTTTTGCAACTCCAACCATTAAAGCAAGTCCTACTAATACCCACCACGCAAAATGGATTTTTTCTTGTTGTGATTCATGATGTCCGCCTCGTTTTCTATGATGAAATAACCTACATTTGCTCCATGCCGGACATTCGCCCAGTCATTCTTAACAATTGTGATATTTCCTATAGACTTATCATAGTTGTCCTCTATACAAATCTCATTCCTCAGACGGAGAAAGTATCCATCTGGAGCCAGTTATCTAAATTTAGATCCTAAAATAAAATAAATTTAACAATGGAATCACTCTTTTAAATCGTACGGGAGAGGATGGTTATAAGGTGGAGAAAATTATAGAAGTACGGGGGATTAGCAAGATCTACGAGAAAAGAAAGACGAAAGAGAAAATACATGCCGTTCGTGATGTTTCTTTTCATGTAAATCGTGGAGAGGTTCTCGGTTTACTAGGTCCTAACGGTGCTGGTAAAACATCAACGATAAAGATGCTCTGTGGCTTGTTAGAATCGGATGGGGGTTCTATATCCATTAATGGATTAGATATTTGCAAGAAGAGACTTAAAGCGCTAGAGCATATTAGTGCTGTATTAGAGGGGAACCGGAATTTATATTGGCGTCTCACGGTACGGGAAAATTTAGAGTATTTTGCAGGTAACCGGGGGTACTCTCGGAAGCAAATTGCCGATCAAGCAGATAAATTATTAGAGCAGTTCAATCTTAAAGAAAAGGAGAACGAGCTGGTTAATGGATTATCTCGGGGGATGCAGCAAAAGCTGGCAATCGCTGTGGCGTTATTAGCGAATACGGATGTCATCTTGCTGGATGAGCCAACGCTCGGTTTGGATGTTGAGGTTAGTTATGAATTACGAAATATTCTAAAAACGATAGTGAGGGAAGAGAAACGTACGATCATTATTAGCTCACATGATATGCCCGTCGTTCAGGAGCTGTGTGACCGTGCCATTATCATTAACAAGGGTGAAGTTGTGATTGACGACAGGGTGGAGAATTTACTTAAGTTATTTGAAACAAGGGCATATTCCATTAAATTAGGTGAGCAATTAAGCCCTGAACAGGAGAAAAAACTGTTGAGTATATTCCCTTTAAGTGCTTATAAAGCAAGCTCTCATGAAACGATCGTGGAAGTGAATTTAGAGCATGGTCAGGACATCTACGAGTTGTTCGACCTTCTGAAAGAGGAAGGAACGATGGTGGAAAGTATTGATCGTATAACCATTGATTTTGAGCAAGTGTTTATTCAGATTGTGAAAGGAGGGAAGACCCTTGAAATGGCTCCATTTGTTCAATGCTAATTTTCGTAAGGAATATATTGAGATGAAACGTTATCTACCAAACACCATCGCGTTAGTAGTCACTTTTTATATTATATTTCTGGCTGCATTCTTTGGGATTATGTTCATAGGAGATCCAGCTAGTTTTGATACGAATGTTCAATATTCAATTGTAAGTGTAGTCTTTTGGAGCTTAACGATGATGACGATGAACTTTATTGGTTATTCGGTAATCACAGAAGCGACCCGTGGAACGTTAGAGCAGCTATATATGTCTCCCATGGGGGTTTGGAAAATCATGCTCACGCGGATCATCAGTCAATTGGGCTTACAGTCCGTTATTATGATCCTGTTGCTGTTTGGTGCGATGCTAACCTCGGGACAGTGGTTGAGTCTTAATCCCATGACAACGATCCCAATCATTATTGTTACTATGATAAGTATGGTAGGTGTTAGTTTTATGATTGCTGGTTTAGCTATCATCGTGAAACAAATTCAAGCGTTTTTACAGATTTTCCAATTTGTTTTGATGGGGCTTGTGTTTGTTCCGATAACTGTAGCGCCGTTTCTAGCTTTTGCTCCATTCGTTAAAGGAGTAAATATGGTGAGAACAGTGATGCTAGAGAATCTGACGTTAACAGAGTTGCCTTTATCAGATTATGGCGTACTATTATTAAATTCGCTGGTCTATTTGATTTTAGGGCTCGTTGTGTTTGATCGCTGCGAGAAAATAGCCATGAAGAAAGGTCTTCTGGGGCAATACTAGCGTACACAATCGTTTATCCGTCGGGTTGTATATAAGTGTAAATGACTAATTATTAGGGCACCCAATTAGGTGTCCTTTAGTTTCGCCCTCATTTATGATACGGGGAACCATATCATAAATAGGGCGAAATTTTTTGATGGGATCAAGCTATTTTCTTGTTGTGGGGGATGGTTTGTGAAGCAAACTTGATCAATTCTGAGCAGGCTTAGTTTGTATATGCCTGTATGTCATTGATCGTTCTACAAATGCTACCATCATTGTCGAGAAAGCAGATGCTGTATACCTCATCCATTTCAGAATTGGACATCATGATCAACCACATCTCGTTCTCCGTAAAGCGCTATATATCCATCAAATAGCATTTTGAAGGCCTCTCCACGCAATAGTTTGTCTGTTCTCGGAAGGAACTGCCTCATCTATTATAATAACTGCTGCGGCTGCAATTAGAACGACGTTATTGTCAAAGGCATACTCTATAGCTTCTCTAATGTGAATCTCCTTTGTTGTCAATGGCAACATCCGTTTTTTGATTCACCCGCAAAGTATAGTAATCCACGTCTGTATTATTCGAATTGATTGCACCGCTGACTAGAGTGAACATATCTACGGGTGTTGCATATTTGAATGTATCCCCTAATTCACTTTCATGTATTGGGACATAACTAACTCTTACAGCGGAAGCAACGCTAGGCATGATGGATGTCGCTAACACAGTAGTACTTATCTTAACAGCAAAAATCCTTTTCATCTTTAATCTCCTTTGTTGATGATGAAGTCTTTAATGTTAGTTGTTCGACAATGCTAAAAGGGTTTAGTTCAACGGATATTAAGGATAGATAAGAAATATATTTCCAGAAGGAGTGGAATGATCTTGACTCATGATTGAAAGCGCTTTATAATACACGTACGCCACACGTGTGGCATACCGTTGGCGGGCAATATGACAAAGGAGGTCATTGGTGAAGAAGTTACCCAGGAAGATAATGATTTTATACTCACTTGGGCAGTTAGGTTGGTCGATTCTGGCCGGAATCATCGGGACATGGCTCATCTATTTTTATTTACCGCCTGAAGAATCGGGTATTCAAGTGGCGATTCCACAGGGCAGTGTCTTTATGGGTGTTACAATTATTGGCGTCATTATGGGATTAGCTACGATAATCAATGCAGTGACCGATCTATGGATTGCAAATTTAAGTGATAGAAGCAGGCACCGCCTTGGAAGAAGGACACCGTTTATGAGACGAAGCGCACTGCCTTGCGCACTTTTGCTCGTATGCATATTTATCGTGCCTTTTCAAAACCAAGTCCATACTATTAACTCTTTCTGGCTTCTCCTCATAATACCGATCTACTATGTAGCGTTTACTTGTTATGTGATACCGTATACCGCACTCCTTGGCGAATTGGGCCGTTCTACGGAAGAGCGCATAGATCTGTCGACATATATTTCGGTAACCTGGTTTCTAGGGCTTATACTAGCAACCTTTGCACCAAGTATTTGGGAGACAACTATGGCTGTCTTTGACATTTCAAAGACAGCATCGATTCAGTGGACGTTCGGAGCGCTTGCAATTCTGGCCTTCATCCTCATGCTCATACCTGCATATACGATTGATGAGACGAAATACGGTTCGACTAATGCGACAAGCCTGGATATCAAAACGTCGGTTAAAGCTGTTTTTAAAAATCGGGATTTCCGATATTTCTTAATAAGCGAGCTGGGTTATTGGTTTACGAACGGGTTCTTCCAATCTTCACTTGTCTACTATATTACGGTACTCGCAAGGGAGAAGGAGAATCATGTCGGATTAATTGTAACTGCGGTCGGCGTACTTTCTTTTATGCTCTATCCACTAGTCAACGGACTTAGTAAAAAGTACGGCAAGAAGAAATTGATGATTGTTTCGTTTCTGTTTCTTATTATTTCTTTCATCTATATATCGTTTATGGGGAAACTTCCATTTAGCGGTTTTCTGCAGCTTATTCCCATTATTGTTCTGTCTGCGGTTCCTGCGGCGATATCAGGTATATTACCGAATGCTATCATTGCGGATTGTGCTGTATATGACGCTAGTCAAAGTGGGGAAAACAAGGAAGCGCTGTACTTTGGCGTACGCTCATTTCTTACGAAATTTGGCACTGCATTATCTGTCATTCTACTACCCACCATATTGGCGATCGGGAAATCGATTGAGAATGATTCCGGGATCAGAATATCTGTTATTATTGCAGCCGTAGTTGCTCTTTTTTCCTTATTGGCACTTCTTAAATACAACGAAAAGAAAATTACATCTAAGGTTAATGCTACAAGTGATTTGTAGCTCAAGATGATATCGACATAAGTTTAATTCGGAATTACTTCAATTTATATAGAAGAATAGGAGATGTTGATATGTTTAAAGTAAAGGGAAAACCATTTATGCCAATGGGAGGTCAGTCGAAAAACTCCAGCGCGTATAATGCGGAAGAATTGGCATCTGCTATTGCGGGCATCAAGACATTAGAAGGCAATACGCTGGAAGCTCCGGTTTATTGGGATAACGTTGAGCCGCAGGAAGGGCAATTTGATTTTTCTTCGGTTGATATGCTTCTGGAAGAGTGCCGAAAGCATGATTTACACCTTATCGTGTTGTGGTTTGCAACTTGGAAAAATGGCGAGATGCGTTATTGCCCGGGCTGGGTAAAGACAGACAAGAAGCGATTTTCTAGAGTGCTTCGCAGTGATGGCGCCCCTATGAATATCCTTTCAGCCTTTAGTGAGGAAGCGCTGCAGGCGGATACGAGAGCGTTCTGCGCATTGATGAAGCATCTAAAAGAAGTAGATGGTGACACACAGACGATTATTGCGGTGCAGGTGGAGAATGAACCGGGTATTCTTGGCTGCGATAGAGATTATGGGCCTGAGGCGGAAGCCGCATATATTGGGCCTGTCGCTCCTCAGCTCCTCGAACATGTGAAGGGGCTAGGGAAGGGCCATACCTGGGACGCTTGGAAGAAGAACGGTTTCAAAGAACAAGGGAGCTGGAAGGACATCTTTGGCGCCTCGGGTGGCGAGTTCTGCACAGCTTGCTCTATTGCCAAATATATTGATCATATCGCTGCAGCAGGTCGTGCAGTATATAATATCCCATTGTATACTAATGCATGGATCTCGTTTCCAGGTTGGCCGATTCCAGGCTTCTATCCCGCTGGCGGGCCTACTAGAAACACGTTAGATATTTGGAAATTTACAGCGCCTAATCTGGATCTGATCGCACCGGATATTTACAATGTTAATTATAGTGACTACAGAGTTGTATGCGAAGACTATCGTCGGTTTGACAATCCTTTATTCGTTCCGGAATCCGGCACAGACGGGCTTAACGCGCGAAATATGCTTCGAGCTTTGGCTGATTACGATGCGATCGGTTATTTCTGTTTTGGCGTAGACAACGTCCTAGATGGGGAAGGCAATCTGATGGAAGATGCCGTATTATTCGTCGAAAGCTTCCGTAGTGTAATGAGTTTATTGCCGTTGATTCAGAAGTATCAAGGTACAGGCAAAATTCATGCCGTCGTAGAAGAGGATTATCAAATGAATCAGAGTTTTGAATTCGAAGACTACATCGGAGCAGTACCTTTTATCGATATGGGCCCATTGAGCGATCACAAGGATCATAGACATACCCGTAATCCTCAGTTGACTGCAGGACGACCTAGACACGGGCTTATTATTGAAGCCGGACCACAAGAATTTTACTTAGCAGGCAACTTTCATCTCTTTATGGTTCCTGGGTCAGGGCCTGGATGGTTGGATGCTATGAAAATGTCGCTAGTATCAACCCCTGTGGACTATCTTACTATAGAGGAAGGATATTTAACCGAATCAGGTGAATTTGTACCAACGCGAACTCGAAATGGAGATGAAGCCGTGTTCGGAAGTTTCTGGGCCACACCGTATTGCGGAGTTGTAAGAGTCATTCTAACTCCATAGCTATTGAATAACAGCTATGTCAGCGCACATGAAATCGAAGTTGATAAACTCCAATTTTTATGTGCGCTGTATTCCGGTTAGTATAATCTTCTGAAATGATTTGTGAAAATCAATATTATCGCAATATTCATACTTCAAGTGGTTCTCTCTCAGAATTAGCCGTTGGAAGAGGGAGATAAAACTGTGGCTAATAAAGTGATACAACTCTTCGGCTGTCATATCATTACGAATGGAGCCATCTGTCACGCCATCGCGAATATAAAGAAATAGCTGGTCCTGATTTGGATTTAAAGCTTCTATAAACGATTGCTCCAACTCTGGATTAGGATAATTCCCCTGAAAATATCGGTCGAACTCGGCAGTGAACTTGATCTGTTCTTTGACGGTTTCAAGATCAACCCGAAAAAAATACGCTGTTACTTTTTCGAAACCGGTTTTGCCGTTCATATCTCCTAAATCCAATGTGAGATAGTCCTGAAGTTGCTTCATCACCATGACCTCAATTTCAAAGGCTAATTCATCCTTCGTGGGGAAATAACGATACAGAGTTCTTCTATTGATATTAATAGCTGCTGCAATATCTGTCATTTGTACATTTGCAATCCCGAGCGTAATAAATTGTTTTTCCGCTTCTATTAGTATGCGTTGTCTTGTTGTTGGTTTGTCCACTCCATTACCCCCGCTTATTCATAGTGTTATCTATCTGTGCTTGCCTATCAACCAGATGGCACGCGATAAATGGAGTATACCTTTATTATTCAAAGCATTGCAAGCACTAGACTTATTCGACGATGCAGCGTACTGTTGGTGCTTCTGCCACTTCACCGATCCGACTTATCGGAGAGCAAAAATTTACCTATTATGTAGTGTTTGCCGCAACGAAAGAACAGCAGGCGATTACAGTCCACTCCGCCGAAGAGGAGCGCGCAAGACTCGCGCTTGTGGACGAGTGGCTGGGCTCTTTGAAGCTGGAGACGCTGGATCCGGTTCTAAACACCGCATTTAATTTCGCCAAGGTGCGCGGCAGCGAAAGCATTTTTCGGACGAAACGGACTTATGCACGGACCCGGAGGCGGAAGCTATTATGCGGCTTTATAGACGAACGATCAATTCGAATACATGAATCCGTTCCTCCCCTTTCTGGGCTTTGACGCGGGCATTGAGCGGAGTATCAATTGCTATTCGCTCTATATGGACCGTATGGACCCCGAGTATAAGAGCCGCTTGTGTCGAGCATTATCGCGGAAGGGGAAGATTACTTGAATGGAGCGGGAGATCGTGGAGACGCCGCGATGTTCGCATACGGTGCCGCCAAGTTCTGCTTCGCATACGGAGGCCGGACGGTGGCGAGAAAGCTGTGGCCGGGAATAGCGTGGGCGATCGAGTTCTCCCTGCGGCAGAAGACCACGGAAGGCGTCATCCGCAGCGATTCGGATGAGCTCGAGAACCGGTTTGAATCGGGAGAGGCCAACTTGTTCACTTCCTGCTTGCTCTATGACACACTCCACAACGCTTCCCTGCTGGCGAAGGAGCTTGGGGAAAACCAAGATGTCGTGAGAAAGCTTTCGGAAGAGGCGGTACTGCTAAAGTTAGCTATCGAAGCGTATTTCGGCGAGCGCGTGGAAGGTTATGAAACCTATCGCTACTATAAAGGCAACGAGGTACTAAGAACCGCTTACGATGGTGATTTACGAGCGTAAAGCTGGCACGCTGCAGGCGTTGTTCTCGCCTAGACTATTGGGAAGCAATGGCCTCAGCTCGCAAGCGGGCAAGGAGACGTTCTGGTACCGTTCGACGCTGTATGCGCTCCGAGGGGTGTTTACCGCGGGCGAGCCGGATCTCGCATTGTAGCATCTTACGCATATGACGAAGCAGCGGTTGCTGGGTGAGCACGTACCTTAATCGGTCGAAGCCTATCCGGAAGGCAATCAGCGCGCCATCTGTCAGCAGAGAGCGGCCTCTATGCCCGTATTTTCACCGAAGGTTTGTTTGAAATTAGGCCGACCGGGTTTAAGACGATGACTTGCAATCCGCATCTTCCCAGCACATGGAATGAGGCTGCTTTGCGGAATGTGAAGGCATTCCAAACGACATTCGACTTGGAAGTCAACAGAAGCGAGTACGGCAGAAGACTCAAGGTTTACGAGAAGGGCCAGTTAATCTTTGATCGTATAGCGGATGAGGGCGAATCATTCAACGTCGTATTTACCGAACTTAAGGAAACGGAGTGAGGTACAGTATGGAGGAAAAGACAAGTTTAGGCTTCAAGTGGTTGTACGGGGTGAATGCTTTCGGCAACGGGCTGCTCGGCGGGTTCGTATCTTCGTACATTATGATTTTCTTCAGCGATGTCACTCTTGTTCCCGTAGCTTTCATCGGCTCTCTGTTTTTGCCGTCAAAATACTCAATATGTGCGTAGCTCCGGTGATGGGCGTCGTCATCGACCGCACGAACAGCCGCTGGGGCAAAATAAAGCCCTGGCTGCTGGTCGGCACGCTCCTGATGCCGCCGACCGCCGTTTTAATGTTCACGAATACCGGATTTACCGGGGCGCGGCTGTTAGTTTACGTATCGATCGTGTACGTGATGTGGGGCTTGTTCAGTACCGTATTCGGCACGGCTCTGGGTTCGGTGTTCCCGACATTAACACGCAATGTAGAAGAGAGGCGCAAACTTTCCGTCATTCCGGCGATCGGCGGAGTGCTGGGGGATTTCACGACCGTTGGCGCCGTATTGCCGCTGATCGCGGTCATTGCCGTCACCCAAGCGCAAGGCTATTTACGGTTGGGGCTTCTATTCGCCGCCTTATTTTTCGTCAGCAATCTATTCTTCATTAACAAATACAAAGAACGGGTCACAGCTGAATCAACTGAGCAGTTGAAGCTAAGAGACATCATTAAGACCGTGTCGCGCAACGATCAGCTACTTATCCTGCTCATCGTGAACTTCTTCTTGAACGTCGGGGTATTTATCACGATGGGCACCGCACTCTATTTCTTTAAATACAACATGGGTAACGAAGGCATGTTCGCCACATTCGGAATTACCGTAGGTTTGTCGCAAGTGTTGATGATGACCTTATTCCCGAAACTCATGAAAAAGCTATCGAAGAAAGCGGCGTTCCAGGTCGCAGGGTTAACTTTGATCGTGGGCTATGTGATATTATTCGCGGCCAAGGGAATCATGGGCAGCTTCTTCCCCATCGTGTATGTTGGCGGAATTATGCTTTATTTGGCGCTAGGCATCACGACCGCCCTCATGCCGATCTTCTATGCGGATATTATCGATTATGGCGAGTGGAAAACGGGCGAGCGCAACAACTCCACGATCATATCCATTTCTTCTTTTGTCAGCAGCCTCAGCGACGCCACGAAAGAATTGATCGTCGGTTTGACGTTGGCTTTCATTGGATTCGCGCCCAATGTCGTGCAATCCCAACATACGAGCTTCTGCGGAGAGCCGAGTGTCTGTCAGTTTCCGTGTTCAAGGAGGGATTCAGCATCCCTTCCAAATTTGCATTAATGGAGATTGAAAGATTCGAAGAATGGACAGGAAACAAATATAAGAACAAGGCTGACTAGCCGTTTACGCATTAATTAATGTAGTGCGCGAAATAATTAAACGATGGAATAAAGGAAATGAGTTATTTCATCTGGGAGATAATCGCTTTGTTGTGCTTGATCTAGGTGAATCTGACGATGAGCGCCATGCCTTGAAAATTAATGATATAGCGGCCATTACTAAGCAATATCTGGGTCTCGAAGCTTCCTTCTTGATTAACAGCGACTTTAACGATATAGATAGTTTTTTTCAGAAAGTGTTAGAATCCCGTCAGCAATTAGTTCATTTCTTCTATGAGAAAAATGCTTGCATCGTTAACTCCAAGCATGTGCCAGCGCCGGTTGCAGACTTGGATTTGTATTCCTTCCTTCAATCTGTGGAGGGTAGTGGCAATGTAAGACTTCAGGTTGCGGCTTTACCTGGCCTGATCGAGGCCTATTTTGAGTTACTTCGTCATCTATGCCGTCCACCTGCATCGATTAAGGGAGACTTAAAGACATTGATTCAATTTATTGAGAAAAGCGGTTTTGCTGTCCCCGCGTCCTTAAAGTCGGATATTAGCCAGCTTCGGGCTTTCCGCCTCACGGACTTCAAGCTTGTCTTTACAGAGTGGCTTGGAGAGCTGGATTGGAATAGTAGACATCGCAAAGAGATTTCTAAAGCTCTAACCTTCATTCATGACCGTTATGCCACCAAGGTATCTCTAGAGGATATTTGTGCACATGTCAATCTAAGCCGATCGCATCTGTCTAAGCTTTTTAAGGAACAACAGGGTATATCTGTCATGGAATATATGGAGTCCTATAGGTTGAAACAGGCACGGTTACTTCTTCGGACTACCAAACATCCGATCTCGGAAATCATTGACCGAGTGGGGGTCACAGATGTTTTTTATTTTAGCAAATTGTACAAAAAACACTTTGGATTCAACCCGAGTAAAGACAGGTAGCCAGCTTTAGTCCCCACTCCCGCTCCTCTTGCATGTTCTTCCAATTTAGCATGTGCAACAGAAGAACGATCATAAATCATAATTGAAAATCTGCAAAAGACAGACACCAATAGCGTACAATTCTGGCTTTAAAGTAATACTACCACTTTGTGTAGTGGCCGCAGACAAATGGATATAATTTGAAAGTACAGTAGACTTAGCAGTCGAATATCCAGCAGGAAATGTCCTGCTGAATATTCGGAAATTGTGGATTCGCACCGAGCCGTATCATAAGTGAGGGCAAGTTTTATGATCGGAAAATGAGGCAACAAAGAAGGAGAAGGGAAACCTTCTCCTATATGACTTGTCTATTCAATAAACTTATTTAATAACAACGAAGAATCTAGATATAGCTAATAATCCTTATATTTCTCGCATAAACGCTTACCGTCCTTATAGGGACGCCGAAGGCGTTTTTGCTGGACTAATCTTATTTTGTATAGTTATCGAAGTAACCTTGAATATAAATCATTGGTGTTCCTTTATCTCCACTACCAGAAGTCAAATCAGATAAGGATCCAATGAGGTCCGTTAATCTACGAGGTGTAGTACCTTGTGCTTCCATCGCACCAACGAGATCATCATTTTTATTCTGGATGTATTTAGAAATGGCTTGTTTCAGCTCTTCACCACGAAGATGAGAGTAGTTGTTATCGGCCAAATATTTCAATTTCACTTCATTTGGTGTTCCATCAAGTCCTGCAGTGTAAGCAGGGGATACTACTGGATCTGCCAGTTCCCATATTTTACCGACTGGATCTTTGAATGCACCATCGCCATAAACCATAACTTCTACAGTTTTACCTGTAATTTCTTTAATTTTTGCTTGGATACCATCCACGATAGGTTGGCAGTTATTTGGAAATAGTTTTACGCTTTCTTCTGTTGCTTTATTGGATCCAAGCAGACCATAAGCTTCGTTAAAGCCACTGCCATCAATGGATTGTGTAAGAATATCATCCAGGCCAAATACTTTTTCAGCACCATTGCTCATGAGAATACGTTTGGTTCTGAACCGTGTGTGAATATCGCAAGTTAATACATTTTTTGTATAGTTTAAAATGGTTTTCGGATTATTGGAGAAGATGACTTCGCAAGCCACACCTTCAGCTTCAATCAAACCTTTATAATATTCAATATAGTCAACACCTGTGAATGGGTGCTTAATAAAGCCGAAAAACTCACGAAATTGAGCCTCTGTTAACACATCCGTCCATGGATTAACACCCTTAGCATCTAATTCGTCGATGTCTACAAGATGGTTGCCCACTTCATCAGCTGGATAGCTTAACATCAAGACTACTTTTTTTGCCCCTTTGGCAATACCACGCAAGCAGTTAGCAAATCGGTTACGGCTAAGGATTGGGAAAATAACACCTACGGTTTCATCGCCGAATTTCCCCTTAATATCAGCAGCAATATTATCAATTGTCGCATAGTTACCTTGTGCCCGAGCCACAATGGATTCAGTTACAGTTACAATGTCACGATCCTCGATCGAGAAACCTTCGACTGTTGCTGCATTCAATACGGTTTGAACTACGATTTCTTCAATGTTATCCCCATTGTTAATGATAGGCCCGCGGAGTCCACGTACCACTGTTCCAACTACTCTTTCCAATATGATCTCTCCTCTTGTAAGGGTATACTCTATATATAAGTAATGATTATAATCCTTATATTACTATACCTTTTTAAGTGATATAAGTGAAATTAATGTTTGTGATATCTAATATAAAAAGGATTTATAGATAAGGGGACTACAAATGGCGCGTGTGTACAGGGAGGGAGAACCGTATGAACAAAATGGACCGTATGTTAGCTATAGTGCTTGAACTGCAGCGTAATAAAGTGTTACGAGCGGAGGATTTAGCTGCTACGTTTGAAACGAGCGTGAGAACTATCTATCGGGATATTCAGGCACTGAGTGAAGCTGGCGTAGCCATAATAGGAGCGCCAGGGCAGGGCTACTCCTTAATCGAGGGATATTTCCTGCCACCCGTTAGTTTCACGCTGGATGAAGCAGTGACATTGCTTATCGGGACTGACTTTATCGAGCAGTGGTTTGATGCCCACTATGGCAATAAGGCTAGAAGTTCTAAAGCAAAGATAGAAGCTATCCTGCCAGAAGCCATCCGTAGTGAAGCGTCACAGATCCGCAAAAGTTTTCGTTTATTTGCATCCGCAGCAGATATAGCACCAATACAAGAAAAGGCATGTTTGGAAGCCATTCGTCGAGCGATATTGGAGGAAAGGAAAATAAGATTTCGTTATTCCAAAAGAATCGCCGAAGCCGATGGGAACCGTCAAAGTATTCGTACGGTTGCTCCTTACGGACTTGTACTTCATCAAGGATCATGGGTACTCGTCGCCTGGTGTGAATTGCGTCAAGACATCCGTCATTTCCGGTTATCCCGAATGAGGGAGCTTATTGATCTGGAAGATAAATTTATACTGCCAGCGGATTTTCAATTGGAGGTATATCAGCCTCCTGATGATCGCAATGTTCATGTGCTTATCTTAGTCCATTCTGACCTAGCTGATAAGGTAAGGGAATCGAACAATTTCTATATGGAAACTATAGAGGACCATGCGGAAGGCTTACTGGTTACTTTTCGAGTTCGAGAGCCAGCGGAATTACTGCAATGGGTGCTGGGCTGGGGAGGCGGCATGGTTGTGCTAGAGCCGGAATCTTTTCGCCATCAAGTTAGAAACGAACTAGAAATAATGTTAAAACGCTACTGACATAACGCTGTCAGTAGCGTTTTTGTATACTTGGATAATCAATGACTACAGGAGCTGATATATAATGAATACAACAAAAGAAGCCTTACAACGTTTTGAAGAAACTGCGACATACTATATTCATGAATTAGAGCGATTCAATCTGGAGCAGTTGAAGCAAAAGCCAAGTGAAAACGAGTGGTCCATCGGACAGATGGTTCAACATCTCATTAACTCGGCACTGTATATGCAGCTTCGTAATATTGATCAATGTCTGGTGCCAAGCCAAGATCCCTTAGCAACTCATGTAGGGAAAACCGAGGATGGAGCGGCTATATTTGCACAAGGAAGCTTTCCACCCATTCGTATTCAGGTTCCGCCTTCCGCCCAATATACGCCGGAGCAGCCGGAGAGCAAAGAACAATTAATTCAAGGGTTACATACAGTCATCCAAAGAATGAGGGAGATCGAACCGTCTCTTGAAAAAGCGTCCAAACAAAATACCGTATCTCACCCGCGATTCGGTGGACTATGCGCGGAGGAATGGTTCCTGCTTATTGAGATGCACTACCGTCATCATCTTCTGCAGCTGGAGCGGTTAAACAAAGAATTGTTCCGGAAAGTGATGTAATACCAAAAAAGGCCTTTGCTGATCTACAGCAAAGGCCTTTCGTCGTAAAAGAAGTGATCTTAATTTCCTGAGCCAAGCGTCGCTTGAACATAATCTTTATATTCACTCGGATTAACTCCAAAATGCTTCTTGAAAAGTCTGGTGAAATAAAATTGATCATGTATACCGATTTGCGTAGAGATCTCTTTGACATAAGGGTTGCCCTTTAAAATTAACTCTGCGGCTTTCTCCATTTTTACGGTATTAATGTAATGGATGATACTTTGCCCGATTTCTTCTTTAAAGATTCGGGATAGATAGTTCTCACTTAAGTTGACCTGCTTGGCAATCAGAGATAAGGTCAGCTTTTTCTGATAATTTGCATTGATATAATCAATTGTTTGTTTAACATCCCTATTATGGGTAGTCACAATCTGTTGTTTTTGATGTGAGAATAATTGAAACAAAAGCTCCATCTGTGTTAGAATCTCTGCGCTTCGTTTGCTATTTGCAATATTCTCAATATATGTTTTTAAAAGCTTGGGGTCCTCAACGATAATGTGAGCATCGCATAATGGAAGATAGTGCAGGCAATTGACGATGAATTTTTTGGCTTCAGCAGGCTTTATTCGTTTGGATCTGCAGGTCTCAAGAAAATTTTGAGTGGCTTGATGAACTGCTTCAACGCCGGAACGTTTCCAGGCCTGTATTAAATTCGTAGAGAACTCATGAACGTTTTCGAAATCGAGCGTATCATTTAAATGGACAATCTCGGGATCAATAATCGTTATTTCGTTGTAAAATTGGATTTCCAAGGATTCTTTACTTCGCTCTAGCATTACTTTCGCCTCAGCATATCCTCTAATGGGCTGGGAATAAACAATGGTAGGGGTAATGGAAATATACATTTTGATCAACTGAATGACTCTATGGATAAAGTCGGTACGGATCATTTGCTGATTGTCTAAGGTATCACTGGAGATGAGCAGCAACAGTGCATTTGATTCAAGTTGAATAATTTCGAATTGATCTACAGTTTCCAGGATATCTAAGATGATATTTTCAATGAAGGATGCAGAAAGATGGTTTTTTCGTTTGCTTGGGCTGGTGCTATTCTGCACAAAGGTAATGTAGAACAAATAGCAGCTGGTTTCACTGAAAGAGAGCGTTACGGAATTTTGCTGCTCAAGCTGGTTTATATCATAATAGGGGTCGGTAAAATAATCTTTTAAAATCGCATTTTTAACACTCTTTAAATTGTGTTGCAATAGCTGAGATTGCGTCTCTAGCTGCTGCCTGGACTGAAGCTGTTCTTGGATTAGCTGCGTGGATTTCTCCAGCAACTGGATGAGGTCCGCAGTCTTCATACTAATCTTAAGCATATAATCTACAGCGCCAAGAACTAATGCCTCACGAACCAACTCATACTCCCCGTGGTTACTTGCCACCAGAATTTTTCCTGCAAACCCTCTGTTATTTAGTTCTTTTATCAGCTGCAAACCATCCATATTAGGCATTTTGAGATCTGTAATGATGATATGGGGATTAAACTTCTCCACAAGGGTTAAAGCTTCAACTCCGTCAGAGGCTGTAGCACAGATCATATATCCAAGCTCTTCCCATGGAATCATGGTTCTGAGCGCGACTTTTACAATAGGTTCATCATCCACCAGCATTACATTATACATTGGATACACTAGGTATCACCCCTTATCTTCTTCGTAGGTTTGTTTGGGGATAATCAGGCGGCAACAGGTTCCTTGACCCACTAAGCTTGTGATGAATAGTCCGTAGCTCTCACCATATTGAAGCTTAATGCGATCGGCTACATTAGAAATTCCGATACCGGACAGCGTATCAGCCTTTTCCGATTTTTTCGTATCAAAGCCTTTTCCGTTATCAATGATTTCTATAACAAGTGTGTATTCATTTTTTGCGTAAACCTTAATGCGAATAAGAACTTTTCCTCCGATATCCGTAACCCCATGGATGATAGCGTTCTCAGCGATCGGCTGCAGAATAAGTTTAGGGATCAGACTAAGTAATACCGATTCATCTAGATCATATTCAACATCAAATCGATCAGCATAACGTATTTTTTGAATGGCAAAGTAATTGTCCAGATTGTTAAGCTCTTGTTTGATGGTTATTTCCTCATCTTGATCGATGATGGTACTGCGCAGTAATTCTGCGAGAGAAGAGATACCATCACTTAGCACCGGAACCTGGTTAATTATTGCGAGCCATCGCAAGGAGTTTAGAGTGTTGAATAAAAAATGAGGGTTAATCTGTGATTGTAGCATTTGTAATTCAAGCGAACGCTGCCTCTTTTGATCTTTCTGTTGATCCTCTATCAGTTGCTCAATCCGGCTGACCATGCTATTAATCCTATTAGCCAGAACACCCATCTCATCGTTGCTGTTATCTTCTATACGATTGGATAAATTGCCATAAAAAATCTGATTACAGAAGACAATAATTTGTTTGATAGGCTTCAGGATACTTTTATACAAGATGATGATAATTAAGATGCAAAGGACTACAATGATGCTGACAACGATAAGGAGTCCAGTGGTGATTTTACTTGTCTCAGAATTAATATAAGAGAAGGGAACCGTAGAAATCATGTACCAGCCTAACTGATTATTATTGATATAGGAGATCTGATGCATCTCGCCATTGACTAAGCCTTGAAAGGAATGGTTCTTCTGTGCCTCTTGTTCCTTGATCTGTTTAAAAAGCTGACCTTTATCATAGGCTTCTCCAAGTGTTGTACTTTTTTGGTTGGAGGACATCACTATTCCTTCTCTATTCATGATAAGCAGATTAGAACCTGTTCCTAAGTCCACACTGGAAAGAATGACTTTTGAGAATAACTCCCCGCCGATAAAAACAAACACATAACCTAATGGAACGCCAATGTCATTTTGATCAAAAATTTTACGCCCCAGAACAATCGTATTAGAAGCTCGATAGCTTTTTACATAATTAAGACTGTCATAAGGGGCATTCAGATCTACCTGTTTCATGATTTCTTCATATTTTGGATTAGGAATGCCATCGTAGCCTAATTCATAGATAGGTTCATTCTTGAAGTCGGTGACCCGCACGTTCTGTACATACCCCGGATAGATGGTTCTATATAAATTGTCCATTGCATGGTTAATGGTAGCGTTGCTAGGAGCGGGTTCATTTGGTGCTGCCGATAAACGCTCCTGAATAATAGGATTGGTAGAAACAGATCCGGCAAGATATTGATAGTTATTAAGCTCGCTTAACATCGTTCGATTGAGTAGCGTCAAAGCCTGAAAGGTAGATTTGCTTAATTTATTGTTGATGGATTTGGAGTAGATTGTATAGGAATAGAAACCTATAAAGATGATGGGAATCACGGATACGATTAAGAAAATGACCGTTAAGCGATGTTGAATTTTAATTTTTCGTATGATTTGTGGGGGACTAGGAAAATGCCGTTTCCCTTTGTTATGACTCAGGTGGGTGACCTCCCATTCGATATCCTTTACTTACAAGTTAACATAAAAAGAAGAACGGAATATATATGCATGGGCGAAAAGCAAGAATAATCTATGGAATCGTCAGTATTATCCATTCCTTTAACCGCTAAGTTTACAAGTCATGTGATTCTGATGAATAAGCGTATCTGAAGCCTGAATGATAGATGGATTGGATAATACATAGGTACGTTTGTATTGTAAATGTAAATAATACGTAAACACTTCTATACTTAAGTCATCAGATAAAGCGTTTTCAATATTAATCTGTGGTTGGGTCATTAGCAAGAACATCTTAAGGAGGGCGTTTATGAGAAAGACAATGAGTACGTTATTAGCAGTTACGCTGCTGGGGGTGGGGTTGATTGGCTGTGGGAATAGTACGAATACACCTGCTGCCTCAAAGGATTCGAATTCAACAAAAGCTACGAGTACAGCGGAAGCCACAAGTACCGCGAATGCCGAGAATACTTCTAAAGAGGATGCTAAGAAGGATTTTGATAACAAAGAACTGAGTATTGCTGTATTCCAAGGTGGATATGGCGCCGATTATTGGAATGAAATTGTCAGTAAATTCGAGAGTACTTATCCAGGGGTAAAAGTGAATATGACGATCAACCCTAAGGTTGGTGAAGTGATCAGACCACAGATTGTTGCCGGTAATCCTCCTGACTTCCTATCAGTTACGGATACAGAGCAAAGTGGGATTATGCTTTCCCTCATTAAAGAAAAAGGACTTCTGGATATCAGTGATGTATTCGAAAGCAAGGCATTAGATAAAGATGAAACGCTTAAAGATATGATCCTTCCAGGGATGCTGGACAGCACAAGATTTCAGCCGTATCAAGATGGAAAGATCTATCTGGCACCTTTTAACGCTGGACCGATGGGCTTGATTTACAACAAAACACTGTTCGCGGAAAAAGGCTGGAGTATTCCAGAGACTTGGGATGAGTTCTTTGCTTTAGGCGATGAGCTGAAAAAAGAAGAGAACTTCTTGGTCAATGCAGATGGAACGAAAACGAAGAGAGCGTTATTCACTTACCAAGGTATCTATCCAGACTATTTGGAAGAAATTCTGTATCCTGCCATTGCTAGTGCGGGCGGTAAAGAAACGTTAGACAAAGTCTTTGCATATGAGGAAGGTTCATTTAAGAACGATACGATCAAAAAAGTATTGGATATTTTCTACAAAATATCTAAAGACGGATATCTGATGGATGGCACGGTTGCCCTGAACCATACCCAATCGCAGACCGATATGATGATGGGCAAAGCGTTGTTTATTGTAAACGGCAACTGGATGGAAAATGAAATGAAGGATTCGCCAAGAGAGAATGGCTTTGAATTTGGGATGACAACGGTTCCTGTATTTAATAAAGGAGATCAGAAATACGTGCTTTCCAGCTACGAGCAATTCTCCATCCCAGCAAAAGCCAAAAATCCAGAGCTGGCTAAAGAATTCTTGAAATTCCTGTATACGGATGAGTCCGTTAAATTATTCGCGGAAAAAGCTAATGGTGCGTACGCGCTTAATGATGCGAAGGAGCTATCAAAGCCATACTTGACCAAAGGTGTATATGACATGTTTGAGGCTTATAATGGTTCCATTTCTATCCTACAAGGCTGGCAATCCTTACCGAAGGGCTCCAAAGTTAGTGTAGTCACTGAAATGTTCAAGAATACGATGACGCCAGTCATGACAGGTCAAATGACCACAGAGCAATGGATGGATAATGTTGAAAAAGCTTTTGCGCAGATTCGTAAAGAGAAAGCAGCTAGTAAATAATTTATAGCATCTCATGCCAATGCATCCTGTTAAGAATGGATAAGGACATCTATGAACAGGATGCATTTTGCATGAAGAGGAGTGAGAAAGATGTCTGAGATGCAACTAACGGAAGTAGCTCCTAGAAACAGAAAAATAAAGACTAAGTCAACGAAAACTAAAAATCCGAAGCTATTCATAGCCGTATGTACCATTCCTGCGCTCCTGTTGACTCTCTTATTTATGATCATTCCAACCTTTCGGGCATTCTTTATGTCTTTTACGGATGCAACCGGAATGAGTGATGAGAACAAGTTTATCTTTCTGGATAACTATAAATATATGTTCCAAGATGAGATGTTCCTCAAAGCGCTTAGTAATACGTTCAAGCTGATGCTGGTCGTGCCGGTGGTTACCTTAGCCTTTGGCTTAGTGCTTGCTTTTCTATTGACGCAGACGAAGCTGAAAGAGAGAGGCTTTTACCGGACGGTATTCTTTTTCCCCAGCATTATCTCTTTGACGGTAGTCGGGATCATATGGTCTTTTGTGTTTCATCCGAACATGGGGATCTTGAACAATATTCTCTCAAGTATTGGGCTGGATCAACTGACTATGACTTGGCTTGGGGATAGCCGAACTGCATTATGGTGCGTTGCGGTCACTCTGATCTGGCAGGCGGTTGGTTACTATATGGTGATGTATATCGCTGCAATAGATGGGATTTCTGCGGATGTGTTCGAGTCGGCGACCATTGATGGTGCAGGGTATTTCCGGAAGCTTGTCAGCATTACGATCCCACTGTTAAAAGAAATCATTGGAATAACCTTCGTGCTGTCCCTAGCGGGTACGATCAATTTAAGCTTTATAGTCGTAACAATTATGACCGGGGGTGGGCCGGCAGGTGGTACTACTGTATTGCTCCATTACATGTACACTCAAGGGTTCCAAAATGCGAACTTTGGTTATGCCATGGCTATCGCAATCTTTACGCTTGCGTTTGCCTTTGTCCTTTCTTTTCTGTCCAGACTACTTACAAATCGAGCAGAAGGGTAGGGGAGAAGGGTGAATAGTAATCAACAGAGTCTTATAAAAATGAACATTATCAATTGGATCACTCGGCTGTTTCTGATTGTGGCTACTATTGTTTTGTTATATCCGTTTGTATGGAATCTTTTAGCCTCATTTAAGAGCAACACGGAATTTCTAACCGATCCTTTCTCCTTTCCACAAGCCTTACACTTGGATAACTATGTACGTGCTTTTCAGAAATCCAAGATGGGAAGTTATTTCCTGAATTCTATCTTTCTAGTGGTACTTTCCACTGCGATTCTAGTTATTTTTGTGGTCCCTATAGCTTATGTATTAACGAGATTTAAGTTTTGGGGTTCCAAAATGATTCTTAATATTTATATGGCCTGTATCTTTCTCCAAGCTTCTTATATCATGGTTCCTTTATTTATTCAGGTGAATTCTTTTGGGATGCTGGACAATCGCGGAATGCTCGGTTTGATCTATGCTGTCCTTCAGTTTCCTTTTGCGATCTTTGTGTTAAGCGGATTTCTACGATCTGTCCCTAGAGATTATGAAGAGGCCGCTAAGATTGACGGTTGCGGGAATACAGGGGTACTCGTCAGAATCATTGCGCCACTAGCTAAGCCGGGAATTGTAACGGTCTGTATGCTGGCGGCGATGGGCTTTTGGAATGAGTATCCACTGGCATTAGTTCTAATTCAAACGGATAGCAAAAAAACATTACCGGTGGGTTTAGCCAATCTGTTTGAGGTTCAAAGGTATGCTACAGATTGGAGCGCACTATTTGCCGCATTGATCTTGGTACTCATTCCAACGATTCTCCTATATGTGGTAGGACAAAAACAATTGCTCCAAGGAATAAGCGCTGGTGGAATTAAGGGCTGAACTATAAAGTCATGGAGGGAATTTGTGTGGACAAAGGAAGATTTACACTACCTGGTGAAACAGGAATGGAAGAGGTCATAGCCGATCTTGTAGAGAGATGGGGCGTAGATGCTGTACGTGACAGTGATGGCACGAGTCTATCGCAGGACATTCTTGATATGGGTCTGCAAATCTATTCAACGCTTTGTTTGGTACGTGAGGACAACGAGTGGGCAAAGCAGCATCCACAGTATAGACAGCAGATTTATCTGATGTCTGCACCATTGATTGTGACATCGAAGGTGAAGACCATCGATATTATGGCAGATTTTTTTGCAGATCAATTTGTTCCTAACACAGATGTGGATATTAAAAAGTATTGGCAGGTTGTAAACCGGACCACAGGAGAAATAGTACCTTCGGCACATTGGAGTTATGCAGAGGGGATCGTCACGCTTGAGCAGGCGGAACAGTTTCACAAATATACCGTCAGTTTCTTGGCCTATCAGATTTGGGAACCGGTCTCTATGTACAATCACATCACGAATAACTGGACGGAAGAGCATCGCTTACCACTGGATGTTCGTTATTCCGAGGCTCAAGAGCATGTATTGAAGGTGTTGAAAGATTGGCTAGCAAAGCATCCGAAGACTGATATTGTTCGTTTTACTACTTTTTTTTATAATTTCGACTTGATTTTTAATAAGGAAGGTAAGGAGAAGCAAGTTAATTGGTTTGGCTATCTAAGCTGCGTAAGTCCATTAGCATTAGATCAGTTTGAACAAGCTTATGGATATCGTCTGACTGCGGAAGATTTTGTGGATCAAGGACGATATAACACACCGTTTAAGAATCCGACGCCAAGGTATTTGGACTGGATGGAATTTAATCAGAAATTCATCGCAGGTTATGCCAAACAATGTGTTGATATGGTGCATGATTTCGGTAAGAAAGCCATTATGTTCTTTGGGGATCACTGGGCAGGAACAGAGCCTTATGGCAAATATTTTTCCGAGATTGGGCTAGACGCAGTGGTCGGGGCTGCCGGAGATGGGGTTACGACCCGTATGATCGCGGATATTCCTATTAAGGATACCGAAGCCCGTTTCTATCCTTACTTCTTCCCAGATGTATTCTTTGAAGGTGGAGATCCTGTTGGGGAGTCCATGCCGATCTGGATAAAATGTCGCCGGGCACTTATGCGTAAATCGGTTGGAAGAATGGGGTATGGTGGATATCTAAGTCTGGCGTACCAATTCCCTGATTTTATTGATCATGTGACGGAGATTGCGACTCAGTTTAAAGGAATTCATGCAAATGCTGAAGGGACTCAGCCGTATAAGGCATCGTTTAAAGTGGCGATTCTTAATACTTGGGGCTACATTCGCAGCTGGCAGACGCACCAAGTGGCTCACTCTTTATGGAATCAAAGATGTTATTCCTACATAGGGGCACTGGAGTCACTCGCAGGATTGCCTTTCGACATTGAATTTATAAGCTTTGATGATATTAGACAACACGGAATTGATCCTAGTATCGGTGTGATCATTAACGCGGGTGATGTTCATACTTCTTGGAGTGGCGGAGATCATTGGAGCGATCCAAAAGTGGTATCTAGCATTCGTGAATGGGTGCATCAAGGCGGTGGCTTTATTGGAATTGGTGATCCAACGGCATATGAGCATCAAGGGGTTCTCTTTCAACTAGCGGATATTTTAGGTGTTCAAAAGGAAATGGGTTTTACAGCAAGCGTTAATAAGCCTAAGGTAACGCCAGTAAAGGAGCATTTCATTACGGAAGATCTGGAAGACGACATTGATTATGGTGAAGGGATGACCATGATTTATCAAGCGGAGGCTGGAGCAGAAGTATTGGATGTACACCACAATAGCTGCAATCTTGCCGTGAATTCATTTGGGCAGGGTCGAGGCGTTTATATTGCAGGGCTGCCGTATAGTATCCAGAATACTAGATTACTGAGCCGGGCGATCTTTTGGGCTGCACATCAAGAGGAACAATTGTATTCTTGGTTCTCCGTAAATCCGAATGTAGAGTGTCATGCTTACCCTGAAACGGGCCGCTATTGTGCTGTAAATAACACATCGGAGACCCAAAAGACGACGATCCTGATGGAGAACGATTTGAGACTAGAGCTGGAATTGAACGGAATGGAAAGTGTGTGGATGGACATGAATATGTAACTTCACTTTAAGACATACAATTAAGGAGTCAGTCGTAACTACGGAGAATATTTGGACTTCCGGCCGCTGTTGTCTCCAAATTTCCTGAATTATACCGCTGTTAGCGGTTGAAATTCGGAGACAAAGCATATGCTTTCGAAGCTAGCTTTCCTGCGGAAAGCTTTCAGGCGGTCGCTATCGCTCCTACAGTTCCAAGTTTCCTCTTCGCTTTTCTATCTTGCATGATTAGAGAATCCGGGACAACTTGCGATACGCCCGCGGAGAAATCCCCTCATTCGCCGTGAACACCCTACTGAAATAATGGATATCGGGATAGCCGACCTGTTCGCCGACCCTCTCAATTGGCCAATCCGTTTCTCGCAGCAGCTTACGCGCTTCCCTATGCCGGATCGAGCGGAGGTATTCTCCGGGGGGCATACCTGCGACCTCACGAAAGAGCTTGGCAAAATGGTCCTCATGCATATTCATGGCTTTGGCCATGGATTTATTGGTCCAGCGCTCTGCTGACCTCTCTTCTATCTCATCTATTAATGCCCTGATCCGCTCGGTGTGAACTGAAGACTTAGCTGCATCTCGGGAGTTTTGCGTTCGAAGCAACGAAGTCAGAATGCCAAGTAGTAGCCCTCGACAGACCCACTCATAGCCGACAGGCCGCATGGTGAATTCATGAACGAGTTGTTCCATGGCATGAACACATTCGGGAGGTGGGGAGTAGATCGGTTCTTGTGATAATGGCATGAAAGGAGCGGTTACGGCTTCAAAGGCAAATTTTTCGTGCATGACTTCATCCTCATTAACTACCATATCTTCATCATGTGTAATGATTGACTCCCCAAAGAAATCAAAATGGATTCCAATAAGCTTAGTATCTGAATCTGACAGGATAGCATTCTGATGATATACCCCAGATGAGAGGAAAATTAGCTGCCCAGCGTTCAGTATATATTCCTCCGTATCCATCTTTGTTAATAATTTGCCCTGACGAACATATAGTAGCTCGAAGTCATATAGTCTTCTTCTTGCGAAGGTACAAGGGGGAAGTGTCTGCAATTGTGCGTAGTGAATTCCGGGTGACCAATCACGAGAGGGTACCTGCTTTCTCAGTGGATAAGAGGGATCTTTGTCAGACATGGGACTGCCTCCTGAATGTTTAATAGAATAGAACGGAATAATGCAAAAAGTCTCTTATTCGCCTAAATAAATTGAGCTTTAAATCTATTATAATATAAATAAATAAAGGATACAAAATGCATGTAAGTCTAGAACGTCAAAAACGGAAAAGAACAAGTGTGAGGAGGATTCAAATGAAAAAGGGAATAAACATCTGGTCGTTTCGCGAAGGAACAGAAATTAAAGAATGTGTACGTTTAGCCAAAGCGGCTGGATTTGAGGGGATCGAGCTGTCATTAAATGAGTCAGGTGAACTTGGCCTGCAAACCACTGAGAAAGAAGCACGCATCCTTCGTGATTCTATTAATGAAACGGGTCTGGAGATCGCGGGGCTGGCAACAGGTCTATATTGGTCTTATGCGATGACTAGTGAATCTGAAGCGAATCGAACTAAGGCAATCGACGTATGCAAAAAGCAACTGGAGCTGGCAGCTGCGCTTGGTGTAGATACGATTCTTGTCATTCCTGGCGCTGTCGGTGTGGATTTCATCGAGGGCTGTGAAGTTGTTGATTATGAAAAAGCTTATGATAGAGCGCTGGAAGCGATTAGTCATTTAGCCAAGGATGCTGAGCAAGCAGGCGTTTCTATTGGTCTTGAAAATGTGTGGAATAAATTCCTGTTATCTCCGCTCGAATTACGTACTTTTATTGATACCGTCGGTTCCAGTTATGTAGGTTCCTATCTTGATGTTGGGAATATCGTGCATTCCGGTTATCCAGAGCAGTGGATACGGATTCTAGGCCATAGAATTAAAAAGGTGCATTTCAAGGATTACCGTCGGACGGCTGGTGGGCTTCATGGATTTGTTGATCTGCTCGCCGGAGATGTGGATTATCCAGCAGTTATGAAAGCGCTTGAAGAGATTGGATACAACAATTATGTTACCGGTGAAATGATACCGTCATACACACATTATACGGAGCAAATTATTTTTAATACTTCTGCAGCTATGGATGCCATTCTCGGACGCACCACTTTCAAAGCTTAAAATCCGCTGGTCTGGAAGGTGCCTGGATAGCGCTTGATTGAGTATTATTCATTTAACGGGGAGGCTTTATTATGTTGAAAATCGGTTTGATTGGCTTTGGATTTATGGGCCGGATGCATTTTGATAATTATGTTCGCTTAACAGAAGAGGGGCATCCCATCGTCCTTAAAGCTATCTGTGATTTGCGAATTGAGGAATTAAAAGACGGTAAAGCGGACGGCAATATGAATACCGCTCAAGAAGTGTATGATTTAACAGCTTACAATCTCTATGATGATCTGGAGAAAATGATAGCGAATGAGGAACTGGATATGATCGATATTGCAGTTCCTACTTACTTGCATGCTGAAATGGCCTGTTCGCTGCTGGAACGTGGATATCATGTCTTCTGTGAGAAGCCGATGGCTAGAACTTCTGTAGAAGCACAGAAAATGGTAGAAGCAGCGGAGCGCAGTGGAAAGAAGCTGATGATCGGACAATGTCTTCGTTTTTGGCCAGGGTATGAGTATTTGAAAGAAGTTGTGGAAACTGAGCAATTTGGTAAAGTGACGGAAGGGTATTTCTACCGTGGATCAGGAGCTCCTAAAGATTGGTTTCTGGATGAGAAGCTAAGCGGTGGATGCATTGTGGATATGCATATTCACGATACGGATATGATTAACTATCTGTTCGGCAGACCGGATAAAGTATCGACTTTGGGACGGAATGTTCTACCGGGAAGCGGATATGATATTGCTTCTACACACTATTTTTATAAGGATGCAAAGGTGATCAATGCTCAGGTGGACTGGACGCTGGAGGGCGACTTTGGATTCTACATGGGGTACAGGGTTAACTTCGAGCGAGGAAATGTTGTATTTGATGGTAGTGGAGTCAAGGTGAATCCCAATGATGGAGCAGGCTTTACGGTAGAGCTTTCCCCGGATGCGGGCTACTACAGAGAGCTGGTCTATTTCTTGGATGCGATTATTCAAGATAAGCCTATTATCATTTGTACGCCTGAGAGTGCAGCAGAATCTTTGGAAATCATAGAGGCGGAAGTACAGTCAGCGAATGCCGAAGGGGAATGGATTGTACTTAACTAGCAGGATATAGAGTATGCATAGGCGTGACTGGAGGAAAAACCATTGTAGATGGTTTCTCCAGTCGCGCCTTTTTGGCATGCATTCCCGCCTAACCTTTATTGCGCTGGAATTTCGTATTGTCCCTAGCATAGTGTGATACGGAGCCGTCATATCTTTTAAGGCGTACCTGTACATCGGAGAACTGTTCAACGATTCCTGAGGCTACCTCTGAATACATTCCATCAGGGTCAAGCTGTAGGGCAGTGATATAAGTTTGGGATAAGGCGGCTATAAAAAAATCAATATTTTTATTAAGTGTATGTGGCATGGTATTCCCTCCGGTGATATCTTCAACATGTATGAATATAAATAATCCTAAGGAACTATTTTACCACGATTTGCGGATGAATTTGAGGAGGAATTACTTGATTTTGGTCAAAAATATGCGAAATTTGGTTGTAATTGTATTAAAATCCGAAGATCATCCGAGGGCAGGTAGCGAAGTTGTTTCGCTGTCTGTCCTTTTTTATTACTTTCTTGTTTGAAAAGAAACCTGCGGACGGATATGATTTGTGTAGTGAAAGGATGATCGCCCAATGACAGAAGAAACACAAAGAGCCAAGGCGTTATACACACGATTTCTGGGTCGTTTTTTAAATATGCATAAGGCAGGTTTGCTTAAGGAGTATAAGAGTTTTGAAATTCCTAGAGAACAAGAGATAGAATGGCTCAATGAAATAGCCTTGGCGTACGCCGAGCAGTTGTCGATCCGAGATTGGGATGCAATTACTGCACTAGACGCCTTATCGAGAAACTATCAAGACAGCTGGATTGTGGAGAAGATATCTTCTTTTGCCTCGCGGAATATGATGAGTGCGGATAGTCTGGTCAGATTGATCTACGCAGAGAAACTGGTTGAAATTATTGGCTCTCATAAACAAGTGATCTCTAAAGAGCTGTTATTTGGAGCCTGCAAAGTTGCCGTACAAATCCTCGAAAATGTAATTTCACAGCCGATGGTCATTGACCCTGGACATGAGCTTAAGGAGCTTGGCCTTAAAGATAAGAGAGCTTTGAACAGTCGTGCAGAGCAAAGCTTAGAGCAGGTGAAGGTGCTAATTAATTAACCGTTGGAGGGGAAATATGAGATTACTCGTAGCTCAACCTAAACACGAACCACATTTGGAGCATTTGCTCAAAGAAATGAGCAGACAGGATTTTTTTGACGCGGTGTTGTATCCAGAAGGTTATGTAGCAGATGAAGCCAGTGTAAAGACCTTGTGTGAAGTCGCCAAAACATATAAAAAGCTGATCATTACAGGATATAGGAACAGCAACAACAAGGATAGAGCACTGATGATTCTTCCTTCGGGAGATATCATTTTAGAACGAGCTAAATCTCCTATGGATGAATTGTTGTGTCGCCCTTCAGTTGCGGAAGCGGATGGCCTGAGTATTGGTTATTTGCTGTGCGTTGAGCTGCTGCAGGGATATGTTGGTTTGGAAGGACAGGCTGAGTCGTTAGATTTCATCGCACATCCGATTGGGGTAGGCATGTTCAGCGAAGAACAATTTGAATTATGGATCGAGGAAGCCACTAGGATTGCTGTGAAATATAACACGATGATTATTGGGACAAGCCATGCTGACGGATCTTACCGTAATTGTGGAATTTCGATTCCCATCTCATATTGGATCGACTCTACCGGACAACCTATTTATATTTCGCGTAATGATACGAGAAGCCGAATTATTAATCTCGTTACTAGGCAGGTTAATGTTCTAGATTAGGGAATAGCCGAAGTTGACACACTGTTGTCAAATTGGGTGTGCTACGATTTCATAACAGATTAACCTCTGATGATTTATAGAAGAAAATGAGGGATACACAATGGCGGAACCATTAAAAGCAATGTACAATGAACAATTTCTGCATGATTTTGGCGAAAAGATTCGCAGTGTACATAGTGTTTTCGACACTGATGCATTTGTAATTTCGGCTATGGCGGAACCTTGGGATGCGCTCGAACTGAAGGCAAGGATGCGGCGGATTACGGAGACACTGGGGAGTCATTTACAGCTTCCTTATGAGGAAGCGTTGGCAATTTTGTTCGCTATTACTGAGGATTGTGTGGGATTTCCATACTTGATCTTTCCAGATTTTGTAGAGGTATTTGGTCAAGGGGCTGAGCATTGGGAGCTGTCTATGCAGGCGCTGGAAAGGTTCACACCGAAGTCGTCAGCAGAATTTGCGGTTAGACCGTTTCTCTTGCGTGAACCGGAGCGTATGATGGAGCAAATGTTAGCATGGTCGAAGCACCCCGATGAGCATGTGCGCCGGTTAGCAAGTGAGGGGTGTCGCCCTCGTCTTCCATGGGGACAGGCTCTCCCTATGTTTAAGCTAGATCCAGCCCCTGTGCTACCTGTACTTGAGCAGCTTAAGGCGGATTCTTCCCTATATGTGCGCAAGAGCGTGGCTAACCATTTGAACGATATTGCGAAGGATCACCCGGAGGTGGTGCTTGAGACAGCTCGCCGCTGGATAGGTACTGATCCCCTTACAGACTGGATTGTGCGGCATGGTTGTCGTTCTTTAATCCGTAAAGCTAATCCGGAGATTATGGCTTTATTCGGATATGCGGAGCAAGCCGACGAAGCAACACCACTCATAACGAGTGCTTCTATAACGATTGATTCTACCCTATTGCGAATTGGAGAAAACTCTGAATTACAATACAAACTTCAAGTTTGTGAAGGAACTCCTGCCCGTGTTCGAATAGAATATGGCATCTATTTCGTGAAGGCTACGGGTCGAACCTCTCGTAAATCTTTCTTACTATCGGATAAAACAGTACCTGGGGGTACAATTCTATCGGGTAAACGGACGCATCGCTGGGCGAATTTAACCACTCGTCGTCATTATCCCGGGGAACATCGGATTGTGCTGCTCGTTAACGGGCGGGAAGTTGCAGATACGTTGTTGAAACTTGAGGGGGATCAGTAAATGAAAAAAGAAGTATTGATTTTTATTTCTAATGGATATGCGGATTGGGAAGCTGGCTATCTAAGTGCTGAACTAAACAAGCCAGAAAGTGAATACAAAGTGAAGACTGTTTCTTTAAATAGCGACAATGTACAATCTATGGGCGGATTTACTGTTATTCCAGACTATACTATAGATAGTTTACCCGCCCAGTTTGAAATGTTAATTTTAATTGGGGGTACAGGCTGGAAAGATAATTCAGCGATTACTCCAGTGATTGAAAGTTGTATACAGAATAGAACTCCTATAGCCGCTATATGTGACGCATCAACCTTTTTGGCAGAACATGGCTATTTAGATGAGATTCCTCACACTGGAAATTCATTAGATTACTTAAAAGAGTTCGCTCCTAATTATAAAGGACACGCAAATTTTTTAGAAAAACAAACCGTTTCGAGTGACGATATCATTACTGCTAATGGTACGGCTGCATTGGAATTTACAAGGGAAGTCTTGAAGAAGTTGAAGGTTATACCAGTAGAACAAATTGATGGATGGTATACCTTTTTCAAAAATGGGTTTTATCAGGAATAATGAAGTCATGAAAAAAGGTGTTCTCAGGTCTTATCGACTTGAGAGCACCTTTTTGCTTATTTTTTCACTTCAGTAACGCCCGTTACTTTTCCTTGATCCGAGGTATCGAAGGTGGATTGATACTTAGCATCTGCGAAGTAAACATTCCCTTCAACCGTTGCATTTACTAAACTGAAGCCATCTGCTTCTACGTATACATCGCCAATAAATGTGCCGCCTTGAATACGAGCGTTTTTACTTTTGATCGTAAGTTTTGGTGCAGTTAGTTTAAAGGAGTTAGTGATATTGTGCTCCGCATCTTGTGTATAGAGAGCAATCTTGCGGGCGGGTTTATCTTTATTCGTGAATTGTCCGTCCAGCACGAGATCCTCGGTGAAGGACAAGTCTTTCAGCGTAGCAGCAATCCAAGTGCCGTCCGCACTGATAGCCTTTTTAAAGGCCTCTTCATTATCCACTACCGACGCTGAGGTTACAGCATCAGTGGTGTTATTAGTGTTGCCAGCGTTATTGGTGTTACCAGGTGTAGTAGTGGCGGTAGGGGTAACGTTGGCATTGTTATTGGTTGAGTTTCCGCATCCGACCAACAGCACAATTGCAAATACTGCGGCTACGCTTGCTATCTTTCTCATCTGTATAACCTCCCTGAGTAATTGTACTGATATCCTACGAGCTTAATATAGACTGATTAGTTAGTATTAATGTGGTGTAAGCATAAACGCTTACCGTCTTTGAGGGACGCTGAGGGCGTTTCTGCTTGTGGACACAATAATATTTACCGATCATTCTACAAATGGTAATATAGGCCTGGACATCTCTGGCGTATAGTATGACCTGGAAAATATGAATTATTCGAAGAAATTCACGAAAAATAACATTCTTCTTTTGATGAAGAAGCATTTTGGATTACAATAAGTTAAGGTGAAAAAAGGAGCTGTACAATGGCTAAACAGAAATATTATGTAGTATGGGAAGGCAAGCAGCCGGGGGTCTACAGCACTTGGGCGGAATGCCAGGCGCAGACCGATCACTATACCGGAGCCAAATATAAATCGTATGAATCTAAAGCGGCGGCAGATGCGGCTTACACAGCGGGTTGGAAAGGTAATTGGGGTACAGGGTCATCAGCATCCGGTGCGGCTAAGTCTAAGGGGACAAGTTCTTTTAAACAAAGCGCTACAGTGGAGACCTCAGAGGAGATCGATTACAACAGCATTTCTGTGGATGTAGGAACGCGTGGCAATCCGGGTCCCGTCGAATATAAGGGTGTGGATACGCAAACCGGGGATATTATCTTCTCTTGTGGGCCGATCAAGAAGGGCACTAATAATTTAGGTGAGTTTTTAGCGATTGTGCATGCCTTGGCGCTCCTGAAGAAAGAGGGAAGTAATAAGACAGTCTACAGCGATTCTGTGAATGCAATGAAGTGGGTAAAGCAGAAGAAAGTAGCGACAACCTTGCCACGCGATGCTTCAACAGAGGAAATATGGGTGCTTATTGATCGGGCAGAACGTTGGTTGCAAACCAATACATATGACAATAAAGTGCTTAAGTGGCAGACTAAAGAGTGGGGCGAAATCAAAGCAGATTATGGTCGGAAATAATTGTAATAAGGTTCTGGGTTTCGGCTAGAGGAGGAGAATTGGGGATGTTCGGCAACGATTGGGATGATATATTACAAGATGAAATGCAAAAGCCCTATTTTCTGGAGCTAATGGCTAATCTGGAAAGTGAATATAAGGAACATACAGTCTATCCGCCAAAAGAATTACTGTTCACGGCGTTAAAGCATACACCTTATAATGAGACACGGGTTGTTATTTTGGGACAGGACCCATACCATGGAGCGGGACAAGCTCATGGTTTGAGCTTCTCGGTAAATCCAGGGGTACGTATACCGCCTTCACTGCGAAATATTTATACGGAGCTAACGGAGGATATCGGTGTACCAATTCCAAACCACGGGTCCTTGCAGCGCTGGGCAGAACGGGGAGTGCTTATGCTCAACTCGGTACTAACGGTACGTGAGGGAGAGCCGAATTCTCATAAAGGTCTAGGCTGGGAGACATTCACAGACACCATAATGAAGAAGTTAAATGAAAGAACTACGCCGATGGTGTTTATTTTATGGGGAAGTCATTCACAGAAAAAAGGTGCCTTCATAGACCAAAGTCGTCATGAGGTTATTCAGTCTCCACATCCGAGCCCGCTCTCGTCGTATCGTGGATTCTTTGGTAGCCGTCCTTTTTCGAAGGTTAATCAGTTTTTGGAGTCGAAGGGAATGAAAGGGATCGATTGGTTCATTTCGGACTTATAACTAATGGGATGTTGGGAAGGGGGAGGGAGCTATGAAGCATTGGGTTGGTAAACCGGTTATTATGTACTGCGGGGACGAACCTTACACGATCATGAAAGGCATTCTGCGCAAATGGGATCTTTCCGCTTCTGTAGCGGTCATCGGTCATCAGGAGATTGCCGTGCCATTTCGGGATATTGTGGTCATCAAAGCTTTGGCTCCTAGAGAAAGAGCACTGCCTCCAGTCTTGCATTCTGTGGGTTATGTGATGAGAGAAAGGCAGCAATTTGATAATGCAGTATATTTTAAATCGGCGGTAAGTGTTTGGAAAGAGGACCGATTGATTGCTCTGAATACGACCATCGTTTCGCATACCAAAGGTTCAGTTACACTTCAAGATGGACAGAACCTTATGAAGGGCAGTCACATATTTGTCGTTCGTTCTTTGCGAGGTTAATTTTAATAATCCTATAAAGAAGCACGAAAAGGTACGTCTCCGATTGGAGATGTACCTTTTGTTGGTTATGATGAAACTTCATTCAGTTCATACAATACATAGAAAGTGCTATAGATTTTCATGCTTGAGAGGCTCAGCCTCTTCCTCTCGATCTGCAACAATAATCTCATACACACGCAGAAAAACAATTTTGGCAATCATATAGACGGGTAGCGCAATAAGCACTCCGATAATACCGTAGAAATCCCCACCTATAAGAACAAGAAGGACCGTTGTCAGTGGATGAACATCTAATGATTTGCCGTAAATGATCGGTGAGAGTACATTATCTTGAATTTGCTGTGCAATGAATATGACGACCAGAGACCAGATTGCCATCGTAGGTGACTCAATGAATCCAACAATAACTACTGGTACTCCCGCAAGGAAAGAACCCACATAAGGAATGAAATTGAGTGGTACTGAAATTACTGCAAGCAGCAGTGAATAAGGCAATCCGATGATAAGGAAACCGATATACAACATAATACCAAGTACAACGTTTAACACCACGCGTGTGACAATGAAACTGCTCAGTGCACTGTCAATATCCCCAAACATCTCTTTGCCTTCCTTACGGTACTTTCTAGGGATTAACCCCTGTAGTTTTGGTGACAGCTTATAGTCATCTTTTAGCATGTAATACAGAATGATGGGCAAGGTAGCGATTAGAATAACAATGCTGGAAACTACGCCGATCAAATTGGACATCGAATTGGTCACCCAAGTAATAGCCTCGCTAAGATATTCTGATATACGGGCAGCTATGTCGGAGTCCCCTTGGAAAAAGCGTGAGAGTGTCGGATTATCCCTTAATGCATTGAACTGATCCTGTATTCCCTGAACAAGGTAAGGCGTGTTATCAATAAAGTTCTGAATTTGTTCTCGCAGTGTCGGCCAGACTAAAACCCAGAAGAGAACAAACAATCCGGCAAACAGGAAATAAATGAGCAGGATGGAGAATGCCCGGTTTAATTTCCTTTTCTCAAGAACTCTTACTAACGGGCGTAACAGGTAGTACATGAAACCTGATAGTACCATGGGAACGAGTAATAATCTGATAATTGCAGCCAGTGGTGCGAATAGAAACATTACTTTGGAGCCTAAGTACAAAATTAGTAAAAAAGCGATAATAGCAAGACTTGTCCGAAAATACTTCTGTTGTTGCAATAGGAACATCCCCCAAGTTCAAAATAATAATCTATGTAGTTTAATAACCCTAATTCACAGGTCTTGATTCAAAAGAGTGGATTACTCCCCTATAGGTAGTTCTTGGCATATCCGTGGAGGATGACCCTATGACTGAGGCTACGCCAAGTAAGTTGTTCACAACACATAACCATTACATCATCATATAAATCACTCGGGGGCTTCGTGGGTTATCTTGACTTCCGTCTAAGAGGTTTCTTCGTGGATAGGGTGAATATTTCAGGCGCTTCAATCTCGCCTCCGGTTTCCTTCGTAACTTGTCTTGCCTTGACGAGAGATAAAAAAGCAAAAAAATCCCCTAAAGTGGTTAGTGCGGCAGCGATGATTTCATAATCTTCAGCGCTTAATTCTGCTGTTTCCTCACGGCTAGTACCGTTCCCATTGCTATTTCCATTGCTATTTTCATTACTGTTTCCGCCCATTTTTTTTTTGTTTCTTCCGTTGGTCATTTCTGATCACCCACTTTTTCCTATATGTAGTATTAATATGTTTTAAACACCAGTGATGAGATAGGCAATTGGTATGTAATTTTCTAATGGGCCTGTTTCACCTTGAGCGAAGAATGAAATCACTCCATTTATTACATTTTGCTGGAGTATTATTTTAATGTTAAAGCGCTTTACAGATGATGAAAACGCTGTTAAAATCATAAACGAGCACAAATGATCAATAACAGTCAGATATAATCAAATAATGGTCACGGAATTCCAAAGATAAGCGCATTTAATAAATGGGATAGCACTGTAACTTAAAGGAGCGAACCACGATGTTGTTTGAAGAAGAGAGAAAACATAGAATCGTGCTTTTTGTGGAAAAGAATTCAAGAGCTTCGGTACAGGAGCTAAGTCAGGAACTGGGCGTATCTGAGTCTACTGTGCGCCGTGACCTGAAAGAGCTTGAAGAAGCCAAGTTGCTGAAACGAACGCATGGCGGGGCAGTATCCTTGCAGAGTGTTAACTTTGAGGCGTCTTATCCAGATAAGGAAGATCGCTTGTTGGATGAGAAGCAGAGGATTGCACGCAAGGCTGTAGAGATGATTCAGGAAGGCGATGCAATTCTGCTGGATGCTGGAACCACAACGCTACAGATTGCCAAAGAGCTGAGGGCTTTTTCTAATATCAAAGTCATTACGAATTCGATTATGGCGCTTAATGAACTGCGGGATTGTCGCAATATAGAAGTCTCGATTACAGGCGGTATGTTGCGACCGGATACATTGGCTTTTGTAGGACCGATGACAGAGCGCTCTTTAGAGATGGTAAGAGTTGATAAAACCTTTCTTGCAACCAACGGATTGGACTTACGAGAAGGAATCACTACACCTAATATGCTTGAAGCAGCGACCAAACGTAAGATGATCTCGGTTGCGAAGCAAGTAATTCTGCTGGCTGATCATAGCAAGCTCGGTCAAGTATCCTTTTGTAAGGTTGCAGATGTGACGGAAATGGATCACTGCATTATTGATTCTGGTGCGTCTGACAAGTTCATCCGTGAGATTACGCAAATGGGCGTAGACTTCTCACTGGTATGACCTTAGGTGGAGGATGTTCTACGGTTAGAAAATGTCTTAATTTGAGTGGTATGGAATCATTGTAAGATCGTTTGGAAAAATTACATTTGCCGCATTAGCCGGTAATTTATGGCTTAGAAAACCAAAATAATTGAGGGGTAATTATGATCTATACAGTAACGCTTAATCCTTCCATTGATTACATCGTGGAAGTTGAAGATTTGAGACTAGGTGGCTTGAACCGGATGAAACGTGATTTGAAGCTTCCTGGAGGTAAAGGGATCAACGTATCACGCGTGTTAAATCAGCTTGAGGTTCAGAATAAAGCAATAGGCTTCCTTGGTGGATTCACTGGAAGATATATTGAGGAATGGTTGCGGAAAGAATCGATTTCAAGTGATTTCTTATTTGTTTCTGATGATACCCGAATTAATATCAAGCTTAAGCATGGAGATGAAACGGAGATTAACGGTGCAGGACCCGTCATCCGAGATACGGAGGCAGAGGCATTATTACAGAAGATGGCTGTTCTGAATGCAGGCGATGTTGTGATATTGTCTGGAAGTGTTCCTCCTTCACTGGGTGCTGATTTCTATGACAAGTTGATATCTGTATGTAAGGAAAGTGGGGCCGAATTTGTCATTGATACTACAGGTTCAGCGCTGAAAAAGGCACTCCCTCATCAGCCGTTGCTCGTTAAGCCTAATCATCATGAGCTTGCAGAGCTATTCGGCGTTACGATACAGACTAAGGAAGAAATTATTACTTATGGTCGCAAGCTGCTCGAAGCTGGCGCGAAGCATGTGTTAGTTTCAATGGCTGGTGAAGGTGCCTTGTTCATTACGGAACAGGGGGTATACCATGCCAATGCTCCAAAAGGAACAGTAAAGAATTCTGTAGGCGCAGGCGATTCTATGATCGCTGGATTCGTGGGCACATTTTCTTTGACTGGTGATTTAATGGAGGCTTTCCGTTCAGGTGTTGCCTCAGGTAGCGCAACAGCTTTCTCTGATGACCTGGCAGATAGAGAATTCATTGAGCAGCTGAGACCGCTGATCAACATCTCAGAAGTGTAAGCTAACAGCATTCAAAGTACTCAAGGGAGTTGGAAGATATGAGAATTACGGATTTGATGATAAAAGATACAATGATTATGGATTTAAAAGCAACCACTAAGGAAGGTGCAATTGATGAATTGATTGCCAGTCTTGCCGCAAGTGGTCGTATTAATGATCCTGTTCTATTTAAAGAGATGATCCTCAAGCGTGAAGAGCAGTCCAGTACTGGGATTGGTGGCGGTATCGCAATGCCACATGCCAAGACTAAAGCGGTGAATGAAGCGACGGTTGTGTTTGCCAAGAGTGCGACGGGCGTGGAATTCGAATCGCTTGATGATGAGCCGGCTCGGATCTTTTTTATGATTGCCGCCCCAGAAGGAGCGGGCAACATGCATCTTCGTACATTGGCCTCGCTGTCTAGACTGTTGATCGATAGTGAATTCATTGAACAGCTGATGAATACCCGAACTCCAGATGAGGTATCCGCCTTGTTCGATGCGAAGCAGGCGGAAGGGGAAGCCAAGGAGAAAGAGAACGAAGCTGCTGCTAAAGCTGTCCAGAAGTCAGAACCTGAAAAGTTAATCGTCGGCAACCCAGATTCCCAAGCATTCATCGTAGCTGTTACTGCTTGTCCTACTGGAATTGCGCATACCTTTATGGCTGAAGATGCGCTCAAGAAGAAGGCTCTGGAAATGGGAGTTAATATCCGTGTAGAGACAAATGGTTCAGAAGGTGCCAAAAATGTCTTAACAGCCGATGAGATTCGGCGTGCAAGTGGTGTAATTGTGGCAGCAGATAAACAAGTGGAAATGGCCCGTTTTGATGGTAAGCCAGTACTGCAAAGACCGGTTAGTGACGGTATTCGCAAATCGGAAGAGCTCATTCGCAAAGCAATGAACGGCGATGCACCGATTTACCATAATGAAGGCCGTAGTGGTAATGAAGGAGATTCCAAAGAGAAATCCGGCAGTATCGGCAGTAAAATATACAAGGACTTGATGAACGGTATCTCCCACATGCTGCCGTTTGTAGTCGGCGGTGGTATTCTGCTGGCGATCTCCTTCCTCATTGAGCAAGTCGGTGGAGAGAATCACCCTCTATTCCAACTGCTGCAGACGATTGGTGGCGGTGATGGTGCCTTCCATTTCCTAATTCCGGTTCTTGCTGGATTCATTGCGATTAGTATTGGTGACCGTCCAGCCCTGATGCCAGGTATGGTTGGCGGTTACATGGCCTTGAATTCCAATGCTGGATTCCTCGGCGGTTTGGCTGCAGGTTTCTTGGCTGGTTATGTTGTTATCGGTCTGCGCAAAGTGTTTGCAGGTCTGCCAAAAACGCTCGACGGATTAAAACCGATTCTGTTATATCCGGTATTTGGTCTATTGATTACCGGTGGATTGATGTATTACCTGTTCGATCCGATCTTTAGCTGGATGAACGTTGGGCTCATTAATTGGCTTAACGATCTTGGAACCGTTAATGCAGTAATTCTGGGTCTCGTTCTCGGTGGAATGATGGCCATTGATATGGGAGGTCCTTTCAATAAAGCGGCCTACACTTTTGCCATCGGGGTATTCACTACCAGTGGAAATACAAACGGATTCATGATGGCGGCTGTAATGGCAGGCGGTATGGTTCCTCCACTTGCAATAGCGCTTGCTACTACCTTCTTCAAGAATAAATTTACAGAATCAGAACGCAAATCAGGGTTAACAAACTATGTACTAGGCTTGTCGTTCATTACAGAAGGGGCGATTCCATTCGCCGCTGCCGATCCACTGCGTGTTCTGACTTCTTGTATCCTAGGTTCAGCCGTAGCTGGTGGTCTCACTCAGTTTTGGAATATCAACGTTCCAGCACCGCATGGTGGGATCTTTGTAGCCGCGCTTTCGAGTCATGCGTTGTTGTTCCTATTGGCCGTTCTGATCGGATCTGTTATTTCCGGATTAATGCTCGGATTATGGAAGAAACCTCTTGACGCGAAGTAATAAAATAAATAATTTGAACTGCTGGTGCCAGACGCTTCTTCTGGTGCTCGGCAGTTTTTTAAAATATAAGAATTATTATGCTTACGCTAAAAATCATCCTTTTATTTTTCGCAGAAACGATCATCGTCCCTAAGAGGAAGCCGAAGGCGTTTCTTCTTACCTAAACTTTGACCACGTATGCCCCTCAACCCTTGAGAGAATAATCTCCTCCATTAAGGTTTATTTTTGTATAATTGAAAATATATATAACAAGAGGGCAAAGGAGCGAGCGAGATGATACTGCACAAGGGGGAAGTCTTGTTCCGTCAAGGGGACAGCTGCGAATTCTTATTTAAGGTGAAAAGTGGGCTGTTCAAGGTAACAAGGCTTCATGAAAATGGGAACATGGTGTTGTTCAACATCTTGTATCCTGGTGAGATGGTTCCCCATCATTCACTCATTTCGCCAAAGGAGGCGCATGGAACAGCGGTTGCGATGATGAAGAGCGAGGTGGAGGCAGTTCCTTCAGCGGAATGGTATCAACAGGTACGGGATGAGCCTGGTAGAGCGATGGATATCGCTATTCTGCTTCAAGAAAAGGTGCGCTTTATGCAGACACGGCTAGATCACCTTACCGTTGGAACGCCTGCTGAACGTATGGAACTGTTAACACGCTGGTTCAATGACTACTCTCATGGTGCAGCACTAACAGAGCTTTTGACACAAGAAGAAATTGGACAATTGATCGGTGTGAGACGCGAAACAGTCAATCGTTTGTTGCGTACCGTGGAGTGATTCCTGACTATTTTTATAGCGAAGTGTTTAGAGTGGGGGATCTCCGTGGTATAATGTATTCAGAACTTATTAAATTACAGAAAGGATCAGGATACCATGTGTCCCCGAAGGACGATTCCCCAAAGGACGATTTGGAAACGTTATGATCTGTCTTATACTTAGCTTCCCTGTAGAAGGTGCGTGAACCGTTGTAACTCGACGAACCGCCTCTGCGAGGGGAAGGAGTATATATATGCGAAGGAGCAATACCTCCGGTTTTACCCGTCGTAGAGGTTGGTGGGACGTTTAGCCGCCATATACGATAAGGGGAGACCTGTATGAGGAACCACAATTACGGAGTGAATGTACTGCTCCGGTTGACAGTCATTTTGTTTGGAACATTTTTGCTTGCATTTGCTTATTATCACATCAATTTTCAGAACCATTTGTCTGAGGGCGGATTCGTAGGATTATCGCTACTCGGCAAATATGTATTAGGAATTTCACCTTCAATTTCAACTCTGCTTCTAGACGTTCCAGTACTCTTGACTGCATGGATGTTCAAAGGGAAAGCGTTCGTGTGCAACACCTTTGTTTCTGTAGGAGCTTTTACAATCTTTTACGGACTCATGGAACGTTATTCCGGTTTGGTCATTAACTTGCAGGGCAATTTGGCATTAGCAGCCCTTTTGTCTGGCGTACTGACAGGTTTAGGCGCGGGAATTATTCTGCGAAGCGGCGGCGCAAGTGGTGGAGATGATATTTTGTCGCTGCTGATCAGTGAATGGAAGGGAATTAAAGTAGGTACAGTATTCATCATGTTGGACGTAGTCGTTCTGGCATTATCACTCTTTTATATGCCTGTTAGAGAAACGATGTATACGGTGATGGCGGTAGTCGTCGCAGGATATGTGATCACCTTTACAACCTCTTTAGGCAAACCAAAGTTAGTGAAGGCGCCAAAGATTCAGTCTACGCTGCGTAAACCGCATGATGGTACAGTTATGTGAATAAGGCTGTATAAACAGCTTATTTCGGGGATATACTAACATTTAAGGTCAGCCAGAATTTCTGGTTGACTTTTTTTGTTGGATAAGTGACGTAATTTAAAGGGTTACAGACCTCAGGCGTTGCTCGGACGTTTCGCTTATAACAAAAGGTGGCGCAAAGGATTAATCCTTTGCGCCACCTTTTAGTTAACCTACAAACTTGTGGCCGTTTTTGAATTGTGTAGAGACAATCGACCAGCTTGCCCTTTATTTAGCCCGCGGCATTCGTGATAGCTTCGCATTCGTCGGAGCAATGACCACTGTGCACCTTTTCGCAGTCCTCACAACAAATATGCTGCAGATGGCAAGCATCGTTGGCACAGTTGATGAATCGGTCAGCTGGCTTACCACAGTGATGGCAACGTCCGACAATGATATCCCCGTCGGTATGATTAATCTGTACGGAGATCCGCTCATCGAAGACATAACATTTTCCATCGAACAGTTGGCCCTGTACCTCAGGGTCTTTACCATAAGTCACAATGCCGCCATCCAGCTGGTACACTTGCTGGAAGCCTTCCTTCATCATAAACCCGCTTAATTTCTCGCAGCGGATTCCGCCTGTACAGTAGGTCAGGATTGGTTTATCTTTTAGCTCGCTCATATTCTCGCGAATCCAGTCCGGGAATTCTTTGAAGCTGTCTACTTCAGGGCGGATGGAACCGTGGAAATGACCCAGATCGAATTCGTAGCCGGTACGACCATCCAGAATTACCACATCATCACGCTGCATCATTTCATAGAAATCTTTGGGCGCCAGATGCTCTCCGGTGATCACGTTAGGATCCAGTTCATCCTCGACCCGGAACGTCACGAGTTCCTTTTTATAACGAACGAAGATCTTTTTGAAGGCATGACCATCAGCCTCATCGATCTTGAAGACGATATCGCTAAACAGAGGGTTTGCGCGCAAATCCTTCATGTATTGCTCGGTTTGGGCAATCGTACCGGACAGTGTCCCGTTAATGCCCTCATCTGAGATGAGAATGCGTCCCTTTACGTCAAGCTCTTTGCAGTAAGCCAAATGCTCCTGGGCGAATTGTTCTGCATCCGGCACTTTTACAAATTTATAGTATAGCAGAATTGCATATTCTGATTGTGGTTTCATTCTTTTCACCTTTATCATTAGAATTAGACTTCTTATACTGTTTTTTAACTACTAAATAAACGTTAAAGTATAAAAAGTATTGTAACATATTATCAAGGCTTGACAAGAGATACTCTTGAATCAGTAACAATAAGTGTGTCATGTATAATTGACATTTCGCTCAAGTGTCATATATATTGTACACGAGGGGGTCTTATATGAATAAAGTTAAAGAATATAGGCAGATCGCTGGACTGACGCAAATGGAGCTAGCAACTCGTGTTGGCATCGCCCGCCAGACTGTAAATCTTATTGAGAACGACAAATATAATCCAACGTTATTCCTATGTATTGCACTTGCTAAGATCCTACATACAGACCTGAACACATTATTCTGGGAGGAAGAGCGATGAAGAACAAAATGTTAAATCGTCTTATAGGCGTAACAGATGACCGTGATGAGTATCAGCTGCAAGAAATCTATAAAGAGCTTGCATTTTCGGGGGCATTGATGTTCTACCTCTCTATGGCTCTTATGTTCATTTGTCTTCTTGTGGATACGTTTAAGAATACACTTAGCATCGGGACAACAGGCTTGTTAATTGTGAATATGATTTACGCTAGCAAAGTGTTTTTTCGGATTCACAAAAAAGAGCTGGATTCACTAGAATGTACCAGTGAAGAGGAGTACAGGGAGAAGATCAAGAAGCTGCGTAAAGGTGGATTTCAGGCAGGTCTTTATTGGGGATCGTTAATGTTTATACTAAATGCATACATACTTCCTTATCTCGCAAGTGGTCTCATTGAACTAACCTGGAGTAATTTTATCATCTGGCTATGCGGGGGGATATTCTTCGGCGTAACAATGTACTTCATAGGCAAGTCTAAAGTGAAGAAATGTTATTAGGGCCACAATATCTCTTCAATAGATAAAATTCAGGGCTGCGTCTTAATAGGATGAAACATTAGGTCGCAATACGCGTATATTTTCATTGAAAAGTCACTAGTTGGCTTGTAATTAAAAGGAGGAACTGCGGGATGAGTGCTCACGAGATTGATTATGTTATTATGGGCGAGGAAATACAGTGTGTGGAGGTGCAGCTTGACCCCGGAGAGAGTGTAATTGCCGAAGCTGGAAGCTTCATGATGATGGATCAGGAAATAACGATGGAGACCATTTTTGGTGACGGTAGTGGGGGCACGCGTGGAGGTGGACTGATGGGTAAGCTAATGGGCGCGGGCAAGCGTCTGTTGACAGGGGAAAGCTTGTTCATGACCGTATTCACACACAGCGGTTCTTATGGACGAAAAAGTGTCACCTTTGCTGCTCCATATCCAGGAAAAATCATCCCGCTCGATCTTCAGCAATACGCTGGAAAAGTGATCTGTCAAAAGGATTCATTCCTCTGTGCGGCGAAGGGTGTCTCGATCGGTATTGAATTTCAGCGTAAGCTGGGCACAGGCTTTTTTGGTGGAGAAGGCTTTATTATGCAAAAGCTGGAGGGTGACGGTCTTGCATTCGTACACTCTGGCGGTTACGTTATGGAACGCACACTTCAACCGGGAGAGACGCTCAAGCTGGACACCGGCTGTCTTGTCGCAATGACGTCTTCAGTGGATTATAATATTGAGTTTGTAAAAGGTGTCAAAACCGCGCTATTCGGCGGCGAGGGTCTGTTCTTCGCCACACTGCGCGGACCCGGCAAAGTGTGGGTCCAGTCACTGCCGTTCAGCCGTATGGCTGACCGCATTCTGTCCGCAGCTGGTAACAGCGGACGCAAAGAAGAGGGAAGCGTGCTTGGCGGACTCGGCAATCTGCTGGATGGCAGATAGGCTTGGGCGCGGTTGATGGGTAGAACATTCGAGGCACAGAATGAGCGGTTTTAGCGAGTGGCTTATTAGGGGAGACAAGGGCAGAAATACCCTTGTATTGTGCGTGTTGGCCCGAATGGAGCGAAAGAGGGGCAAAAATGCCCTAGATTTGCACGGATTGAGCGAATCCAGCCAAATGAACGGTATAAATCCCGTAGAAATGGCTGGATACGGCTCTATTTGCTTCAGCAAGACATTGGTTACTTATGTTCGATGTGATATCACCATTCGACGTTTGTATTATCGACTCTGTGATGTCCACCGCTACTGTATCTGCAACTAACTATATAGTAAGACCCGTGAATGATTATACTCATTCACGGGTCTTTTTTTTAGGGATAGTTTAATTCATAACCATTAAATACCTGCCTCGCTTTACGCTTGGCGATTTGCCTCACTTTACGCTGACCATCTGTCGCACAATCCCCCTAACAATTTGACTAACCCTGTCCACGATGTATATATTATTTGGCAAACCCCTATATTGTTAAGGCTGTGACCGGAGGCATGATATGTTCAGAATATTTATTATAGAAGATGACCGTGGACTGGTGGCTCTGCTACAGGATTATTTACATAAGTTTGGATATGAAACACAGGCTGTGAATGATTTCGAGCGGGTTCGTGTTCAGTTTGAGACGTTCGCTCCGCACCTGGTTCTATTAGATGTTAATTTACCAAAATACGATGGGTATTACTGGTGCCGCCAGATTCGTGGGATATCCACCTGCCCTATCCTTTTTATATCTGCCCGCGACGGCAAAATGGATCAGGTGATGGCGCTGGAGAACGGAGCCGACGATTATATTACGAAGCCTTTTGATTACGAAATTGCGATGGCCAAAATCAAAAGCCAGCTACGACGCGCCTACGGCACCTATGCGGGAAGCAACAATGAGCGTACCCTAACCGTTGCCGGAATGGCACTGGATGTGGAGCGACTAGTCCTTACTCGAGGAGAAGCCAAGGTGGATTTAAGCCACACGGAAGCTAAGATACTAGATGAGTTGATGCAAAAGTCGGGAACTATCGTTACCCGCGACAGACTGCTCGAAAAAATCTGGGATGATCAAGCCTTTGTAGATGAGAATACGCTTAATGTCTATGTCACCCGTGTACGTAAAAAGCTTGCCGCTCTTGAGATTACGGACGGTCTACAAACCGTTCGAGGCCAAGGCTACCGCTTGATTCCGAATTGGGGGGATGAGGATTGAAGCTATTTGTAAGGGAGCAGATCCCTTTAATTGTTGTCTATCTAGCACAGCTCATCTTGATCACACTAGTATATCGGCTGGATGGGGGCAGTGGTGTAAGTGTTAGTCTGTACGCTGCTCTTCTCAGCACTTGTCTGCTGCTTGGCTACCTCGCTTATCGGTATATCAGCAATCGGACGTTCTATGAACGACTGGAGACTGTACCTGCCTCACTAGATGAAGCTGGCGGTCCATCACAGGATTCTCCGCTTGCCGTGAGTTTACGAGGACTACTAGGGTCACAATTCCGCCTCTACAAAAATGATTTACACAGCTACCGCCACAAGCTGGAGGAACATATTCACTTTATTAATCAGTGGGTGCATGGGATGAAGACGCCATTGTCTGTCATCCATTTGATGATTCAAGATAAAGACGGACCGCCTTTTACGGCGATAGGTGATGAACTGGATCGTCTGAAAAAAGGACTGGATACTGTACTTTATACGGCTCGGCTAGATACTTTTGAACATGATTTTTACGTGGAACGTTTGGATTTGGAAACCCTCGTGCGTGGTGTGACCTCAGAGCAGAAGCGTCTGTTCATACGTAACCGTATATTTCCTACTATTAAAATAGATGAGCGAATCGCCGTAACCACAGATGAGAAATGGCTAAGTTTTGTGCTTACGCAGATTATTACGAATGCAATACGTTATACGACGGAAGTCGGCAAAAATGTATATTTTCATGGGTACATACAAGAAGAAAAGAGAGCAGTACTGGAGATACGTGATGAAGGCGTTGGCATCCCAGCAGGTGATCTGCCGCGTGTGTTTGATCCTTATTTTACAGGTGTGAATGGACGAACCTTTCAAGAATCCACGGGGATGGGTCTATATCTTGTGAAACAGATTTGTGGCAAGCTTGGTCACGAGGTGAGCATTTGCTCAGAAGAAGGTAAGAGCACGACCGTTCGGATAGTGTTTAGGGAGTCCTACCTTACAAATATGTAAGGTCATTGTAAGTTAGAGAAATGGCAGCCTGTGTATACACTTTGTATAATGAAGGCAATCCAGTCGAAAGAAGGAGAGGTAACACTTGCCCATTCTAGATGTTCATAATTTATCAAAAATATATGAGGGTAAAGTGTCCACTCAGGCATTGAATCATATCCGTTTTTCTGTTGAAAAAGGGGAGTTTGTTGGCATTATGGGACCTTCGGGGAGTGGGAAAACAACGCTGCTCAACACGATCGCCACCATCGACCAGCCGACCTCCGGTCAGATTCTGATCAACGGCCGAGATCCCAATCTGCTTAGCAGAAAAGAAAAAGCACTCTTTCGCCGCCATGAGCTTGGTTTCGTCTTTCAGCATTTCAATCTACTGGATACGCTCTCTGTAGAGGAGAACATTGTTCTGCCTCTCACGCTTGCTGGTGTCCGTGTAACAGAAATGGAGAGCAGATTGCAAGAAGTAGCAAGTATGCTGGACATTGAGCATTTGCTGCAAAAAAGGACATACGAGATTTCAGGTGGACAGATGCAGCGGACCGCCATCGCACGGGCGATGATTCATCGTCCTGCATTGATTTTAGCAGATGAACCTACAGGGAATCTGGATTCCAAAGCTTCAGGTGAAGTCATGAATATGCTGACAGAGGTGAATCAGGAAGAAGGGGCAACCGTGCTAATGGTCACACATGACGCAGTGGCCGCGAGCTTTTGTAACCGAGTCATCTTTATTAAAGACGGACGTTTCTATAGTGAAATGTACAGGGGGAGCAGCAGAGGCGCCTTCTTCCAAAGTATCATTGATATGTTGTCTCTGCTTGGGGGAACTAGCCATGACCTTTCGGCAATTCGCTTATAGGAATGTTACACGTAACAAGCGTAAATATGCGGCTTATTTTGTCGTCAGTGCTTTTTCAGTGATGATCTTTTTTGTGTGCGCTTTGTTTATTTACCATCCGGATATTTCCAAGAGCTTGGTTTATAGTACAGCTGCTCATACAATGATGGCGGCAGAAGCCATTATTTATGTGTTTTGCTCCTTGTTCGTTCTCGTATCGGTTGGATCGTTCCTGCAGTCACGTAAGATGGAATTTGGGATTTTATTGATGCATGGAATGACGAAGCGACAGCTTAACACGATGGTATTTTTGGAAAATATGATGATCGGCACCTCAGCCATCCTGACAGGTACTTTACTAGGGTTAATTCTGGGCAAGTTGTTTTTAATGATCGGATCTGCTTTTCTAGGATTACCTCTTTTAACGTTCCATCTTCCATGGCAGGCGATTGTACTTACGATATGTAGCTTTGCGCTGTTATTTATTCTAATCTCGCTAAGCACGTTCTTCTTTATTGGGAATGAATCACTGATGCGGCTGTTTCAGGGAGAACGAAAAGCAGAAGAGGAACCTAAAGTTTCCTTGGTGTTATCTATACTGTCTGCTTTTTTGATGTTAATGGGCTATTTTATGGCAGCTACAGCACAAGCGGCTTCGGTTGAAAAGGTGATGTTCCCCGTCGTTTTAATTACGGTTGCGGGTACCTATCTCTTTTATACTCAGCTCAGTATTTACACTGTTAAGCTACTTAAGACGATCCGGCGCCTGTATTGGAACCACACGAATATCATTACTTTATCGGGCTTGTCTTACCGCTGGAAAGAGAATGCTCGAATGTTCTTTATGGTGACGATTGTATCCGCAGTATCTTTTACTTCAGTGGGAGTATTCGCATCGATCCATACGCTTTCCAGAGAGTTGAAATTGGACTATCCCGCAGCAGTTGGTTATGTAGCCAAAGGCAATCAATCGCAGGATCCTTTTGATCAGCATTTGGACGAAATTAAGGAAGAGCTTACAACGCTCGGTTTACCCTATGAGACACTTAGCATTCGGATTAAATACGCAGAGGTGGAATCTCAGACTGGGCCAGATCGCACGTTAAGGCTTCCCTTGATTGCTTACAGTGATTATAAGCTTGCTCTGCTTCGTGCAGGGTTTACGACGGATGAGCGCCCTCTTAGTGGAGATGAAGGTCTCGTGATGATCGGTTCGCAACGAGACCGGAGTCTGCAAGCGGGTAGAGTAAAGCCGGTATACACCTTGAAGCAAGGTCTTTCCATTCGAGAAATGGGTTATACCCAGCATGTTCCGATTGCCGAATATCTATTGCCGGAGCTGGATGGAAGGGATGGGGGAGATTTCAGTGGTGTTGTGATTAGCGATGAACTTTACAAGGCTATTTATCCCGTACAGACCGATTTGTATACAGGATTTTATATGGATGACTTCCCGCGAACGGTAGGTATAGCAGCAGATCTTGCTCATAAAGGTAAACGGTCCTATGAAAGTAACTCTCCATACGCGATTGTTGTTAGCGGCACGCTGTTTGAAATACAGAGAACATTGTACAACACGATGCTATTCGCTTCTTTACTGGTGGGTACTGTCTTTTTCATAGCAGTAGGTAGCTTCCTTTACTTCCGGCTGTATACAGATCTAGATCATGATCGTCATCAATATTCTACATTGTCCAAAATGGGACTTACAGATCAAGAGCTAAACCGAATTGTAACGATACAATTGTCCTTGTTGTTTTTTGTTCCGGTTGGGGTGGCCATCTTGCATAGTGTATTTGCCTTTATTGCGCTTCAGCGGTTGTTTTACTTATCTATTGCTGTGGAGACCGGGGCGGTGTTATTGGGATATTTGGCTGTCCAGGGACTTTACTTCTTTTTTATTCGCAGCCGTTATTTACGTAACTTGAAGAAGAACTTGATCTGAATAATGGGGGTTACGAAATGCAAGCATGGATTACAGATTTTATGGAGCAGTTTGGTTACTTTGGTATTTTCCTGATGCTCGCTTTCGAAAATATATTTCCACCGATTCCTTCCGAAGTGATCCTTCCTTTTGGCGGATTCATGACAACCACAACGAACTTGACCATTCCTGGTGTAATCATTGCAGCTACGCTTGGCTCACTGCTGGGTGCAGTGATTCTCTATTATATTGGTCGTTTGCTCGATGTAAATCGATTGGAAAAGATCGTAGAACGCTGGGGCGGTCTACTCCGGATTAGCAAAAAGGATATACACAAGGCTGATGCTTGGTTTGACAAATATGGCTATTGGACCGTATTATTTTGTCGGATGGTTCCATTAGTGCGTAGTTTGATTTCGATCCCTGCAGGGATGTCGGGCATGAAATTTGGAGTGTTTATGATCTTCACAACGATTGGTACGCTGGGGTGGAATCTATTGCTTGTGCTTATTGGTGCGGCATTGGGTGAATCCTGGGAAGACATCGCCATGTATATGGATATGTACTCCAACGTAGTATACGTACTTCTTGCAGGTGGAGTAGTGATCCTTGGGTATTTGTTCTTCCGCAAGCGCAGCCGGAAAATGAACACCGAAGGTTGAACCGAGAAGAACTTATAGATAAAAGTTATGATTAAAAGGAGGAGAACAAATGGAGCTATTAACGATTATTAAAGCTATTATTTTGGGAATTGTTGAAGGATTGACCGAATTTGCTCCGGTATCCTCCACAGGTCATATGATTATTGTTGATGATATGTGGTTAAAATCGACAGAGTTATTTGGGCAATATACGGCCAATACGTTCAAAGTGGTTATACAACTTGGATCAATATTAGCGGTTGTAGTTATTTTTAGAAATCGATTCATTGAATTGCTGGGCTTAAAGCGTTTCAGTCGCAAGCAGTTGGACCCTGTAACCGAGGAACAAACACAATTTGAAAAAGGTGGTCACCTTAAACTTACACAGGTGCTTGTAGGTTTAGTGCCAGCAGGTGTGCTGGGCGTTCTGTTTAATGATTATATTGATGAGCATTTATTCTCTACATCCACCGTGTTAATCGGTCTAGTAGTCGGTGCTGTATTAATGATTATTGCGGATCTATTTGGACCAAAGAAGATTCAAACGGAGAGTGTCGATCAGATTACATATAAGCAAGCGCTAGGTGTTGGTCTGGTCCAATGCTTCTCCTTGTGGCCGGGATTTTCTCGTTCCGGGTCGACGATTTCTGGTGGTGTTCTTCTGGGTATGAGCCATCGCGCTGCAGCTGATTTCACGTTTATTATGGCCGTTCCAATCATGGCAGGCGCCAGTTTACTCTCTCTGATGAAGAACTGGCAATACTTCACCATCGATGCCTTGCCGTTCTTTATCGCAGGCTTTATCAGTGCCTTTGTGTTTGCGCTACTATCTATGCGTTTCTTCCTGAAATTGATCAACCGGATTAAGCTTTTACCATTTGCTATATATCGCATAGTACTTGCTGCAGTAGTATATTTTGTGTTTTTCTAAATCCGTTATAAGGAATCGATATAACAGAAGCCCCCGTAATCTATTGCAGATTACGGGGGCTTTCACGTATGATGACATCAGATTAAGACACTCACTTTTATCCTTATAATCTCGCATAAACGCTTACCGTCCGTTTAAGGACACCGAAGGCGTTTTAGCTTGTGAATATCGGAGACAGGTGCTTGCCGGGAATTAGTAATTCGGCAGGCTTAATAGGGAAATTCGGTTTGAAGCCGATGCGGTCCCGCCACTGTAACGGAAGAGTCCATAGCAACAGATGTCACTGGCAATTTACTACTGCTGGGAAGACTGCTAAGGATGCTGACACCGCTAGCCAGGAGACCTGCCTGTTTCAACAGCACTGCTTCACCTACGGAGGATAGGAAGGTGTTAGACGTTAACCATAGGTATAATATGGGCGTCTTTCCCTTTGACTTTTTTAGGGAAGGGCGCTCTTTTTTATAGGAATACAAGTGATATCGAGTCCAAAATAAGAAGATGGAGAAGGGGAGCTGCAAAGTGACGAACAAAGTAAAAGTAAGCAATCTTGGCTATCCAAGAATCGGAAAAAACCGCGAGTGGAAGAAAACGTTGGAAGCTTTCTGGGCGGGAAAAATAAATGAGGAAGAGTTCCGTACTGAAATGACAGGAATTCAGCTTCAGCATTTAAAGACTCAGCAAGAGGCTGGAATTGATTTAATTCCGGTAAATGATTTTACATTCTACGATCATGTGCTAGACACAGCTGTAATGTTCGGGATCGTACCTCCACGTTATGCGTATGATGGTGGCGACATTGGGCTTGATCTTTATTTTGCCATGGCTAGAGGAAATGCTGAGGCTACCGCTTGCGAGATGACTAAATGGTTCAATACAAACTATCATTACATCGTTCCAGAGATCGGTGCACAAACGCCGCGCCTGACCGAGAATAAACCACTGGCAGCTTATCGTTTTGCCAAGTCCCAAGCGGGAATTGAGGGTAAACCTGTGGTTTTAGGCCTTTATACCTTCCTTAAGTTGTCAAAAGGTTTTGCATCTGCGGACATTGCGAAGATTGCCGCTCGGTTTCTTCCGGTTTACGTTCAGCTGTTGCAGGAACTGAAGCATGAAGGAGTAAGCTGGGTGCAAATTGATGAACCAGCGATTGTTACAGGAATAAATGAATCAGAATTATCATTACTTAACTCGATATACACAGAAATTGCTGAATCCGTACCTGGATTAAATATTATTCTGCAGACTTACTTTGAAGCTGCTGAACCGCTGGAGGCACTGCTCAAACTTCCGGTACAAGGTTTAGGTCTTGATTTTGTCCATGATGGCGGAACGAATCTGGCATCGATTGAACGTCTTGGCTGGCCGGAGGATAAGTGGCTGGGAGCGGGTATTATTGACGGGCGCAACATCTGGCGCTCGGATCTGGATGCTAAGCTGCAGCTAATCGAGAAGCTGAGTGTACATGTACCGGTTGATCGTCTTATACTACAGCCTTCTTGCAGTTTGCTGCATGTTCCGGTTACTGTTCAGGGTGAGGTGAAGCTGAAGGCAACCGTCAAGGCTGCTTTAGCCTTTGCAGATGAGAAGCTTAGAGAGCTTGGCCTGCTTGCTGCAGCCTTAGAGGGTACAGGAGAAGCTGCAGCTGCACTGACAGCCAGTCGAGAAGCCCTTACTGCCTTCCGGGCACTTCCTGAACGCGGTCGTAAGGATGTGGCCGGGCAAGTTCTCGGACTTGCAGATTTACCAGACCAACGTAGCCTGCCTTTTGCTGAGCGCCTGAAGGTACAACAGGAGAAATGGCAGCTGCCACTTCTGCCAACGACAACGATCGGAAGCTTCCCACAAACCGTAGAAGTGCGTCAAGCAAGGTTGAAATGGCGTAAAGGCGTATGGAATCAAGAGCGTTACGACGGGTTCGTTCGTGAGCAGATTGCAGATGCAATCACCTTCCAAGAAAAGCTGGGTCTGGATGTACTCGTACACGGTGAGTTCGAAAGAACGGATATGGTGGAATTTTTCGGGGAGAAGCTGGATGGTTACTTATTTACAACTAATGGCTGGGTTCAATCCTACGGATCACGCTGCGTTAAGCCACCAGTTATTTATGCGGATATAGCTTTTACCCAGCCTATGACTATAAAAGAAAGCGTCTATGCTCAGTCGTTAACTTCCCTTCCTGTTAAAGGCATGTTGACAGGTCCTGTTACGATTCTCAATTGGTCCTTCGTACGTGATGATCTTAGCCGGGAAGCAGTAGCGAATCAAATTGCTTTAGCGCTCCGTCATGAAGTTAAAGCTTTGGAGGATGCAGGCATAGAGATGATTCAAGTAGATGAACCGGCTATCCGTGAAGGACTTCCTTTGAAGGCGGAAGATCATGAGGCATACTTGAATTGGGCAGTGAAGTCGTTCCGTATCGCGACGAATCATGTGAAGGCTACGACACAAATTCATACCCACATGTGCTATAGCGAATTTAATGACATGATAGACTCCATTTCAGCGATGGATGCGGATGTTATCTCTATAGAGACTTCACGTAGCCACGGGGAACTGATCGTTAGCTTTGAGGAGCAGGAGTATGATAAAGGAATCGGTCTTGGTGTATATGATATCCATAGTCCACGGGTTCCTGCAGTAGAAGAGATGACAGCTAATATTGAGCGTGCGCTGCGGGTGCTGGATCCAGAACAGTTCTGGATTAATCCGGATTGCGGTCTTAAGACACGTGGCTGGCAGGAGACGGAAGGTGCACTTCGTAACATGGTAAAGGCTGCCGCTATTGCAAGAGAAAACGCAGGAGTCAGTGCCACCAAATAGCATAAAAGGTATACAATAAATCGAAGCCGGGGAATTTCTCCCTGGCTTTTCATTTCAGCCACTTGATAATAATTCTCATTCTTGATAGAATGAGAAAAGAAAAGAAGGAACCGTGGAGGGTCCCTTCAAATCTTTACCTTATTTGCTTTCGAAAGTCTTGCAGTCTGTTTCTTCTGCACGTGTAGGTTCTTGGGAGCTGTGGAAAGCTACAAAGATAGAATCAGCACTGCATTTGTTCTCTTCTGCCCAGTGGGTGCAGGAGTTAACTTCGCAAATTACGTCTTTTGCCATGAGGGCTCACCTCCCCTTTTAGTAATAGACAACATTATTAAAAAACTTCTCTGTTCAACAAGGTGGAGCTTGTCCGAACAGAACCGTGCAGTGCCCTCATTCATAATGAATAGAGGGTTTTTGGTGTTTTTTACGTAGCTAGACGTGGTAATTGTATCAAATAAAGCATATGTAAGCAAATGGGTTATTCGATAACAGAAATGTGACAAAGTTATACAAAAAATTATAAAAAAACACAAAAGATACTTATTACTTACATGCCTAAAAATAGAAAATAATTCTAAATATCTATATTATTACAAGAATTATATGGTAATATTTTCGATAGGGAACGGCCGCTCCTAATCTGAAATATTGGAGGATGAAGATGTTGAAAAAGTTATTACTATTCCCTTTTGCCTTAATGCTCATCTTGTGCTTACCTATTTATGCAGGTGCAGAAGGTGTACATAATGACCAAGCTCCCCAAATAAGTGAATCCGAAATCATAAAAGTCTACAAAGCCTCAGCTATGGGCTTGTCAGAAATTTCAGTAGAGGAGTACAATGAAATTCTTGCGCATGGACAAGCTTTCGAAGCTGCTAAAGAGGGGCTGATACCAAGTATTCCAATGTTCACAACGGACTCTTCCTTTGATGACGCCTCTGTAATTGCACCTAGAGATGCTTATCAAACAACGATTTACTCCTACCAACAAAATGGTTATGTCCCATATGTCACTAGAAGTGGATTGACTAGAAGAATCTCTCAGCCTGTATATAACAGTGCTTCTGCAAATTCGTTGTTAAACATTAGCTATTCAGTATCTCAAGGCTATATTGCGAATACAAGCTTTAGTGTAACCGCAAAACAAACAGCTGTTAGTGCTGGTATTACTGGTGGCTCATCGTGGTCCAATACTTATGGTGGTAGTAACACGACAACTGCATCAGTGAATCCTTACAATTATGCTTGGATGGAATACACGCCTATCATGAATAACTCATTTGGTGTGATTACAGAGAAGACTTATGCTATTGTTCAGGGTTCTTCAGTTCTTGTTGGCACTACTAGTTATGATGTTGATATTTACATGGCAAGATTATTAAGCGGTTCGCTACCAGATGGTGTTTATGCGATTAAACAAAGTGCTTCTAACCCAGGTTGATTTTTGCTCGAAAAATAATAGCTTAAACCAAAAGAGTTGCAGAAATGCGACTCTTTTTATATGTAGAGAGCATAATTCAAAAGAAACTGTTCACAATTCCATTTTTCAGTGCAACCTTCCAAGTTTTGGAACGTCTTAGTAAAGAGTGACGGAAGAGATCTGCTTAGAATAAGACATTCCGTAACGATATTGTGATCCGTGAAAGCGGGTATCTATTACATTTTTGGAGGAATGAGAATGCGCAAATGGGGTCTGCATTACTTATGTTTAGTAATTCTTGCGGTAGTCTTGGCAGGTTGTGGCTCAGCGGATAGAAATTCAGCGGCAGATAGTTTGGCAAAAGAAAATGGTAGTACGAGTAACAACGCAGCAGTAGAGGTGCAATCGCAAAGCTCGATGGCCTCAACAGCGGATCAAAGCACTTCGGCAGCTCCTGAGGCAGAAGCAACTGGCAGCGAGAACATGGCTGTAAAGGGCTCCACATCAGAAAATACAGTTCAAGCAAGTGCAGGATTTACTGGTAGCGATGTAGTAGCGGGTTTAAACAAGAAGCTGATCTATAAAGCGAATCTTAACATGGAAGTAGAAGACTATGGAGAAGCACAGACTGAAATACGTAATTTAGTAACCATGGCAAATGGATATATTATTGAGTTTAATGAAAATATGTCGCAGTACGAGCAAGGCGGGACGTTTATTCTTAAGGTGCCTGCCTCGGGGTTCTCGCCTTTTCTGAATAAATTAGAACAAGTAAAACACGAATCTCTACAGCGCAGCATTCAAGGTCAGGATGTCTCTGAAGAGTATGTTGATCTGGAGTCGCGTTTGAAGGCAAAGCAGCTAATGGAAGCACAATATACAGAGTTTATGAAGAAAGCAACGAAATCCACTGATCTGGTCGCCTTCGCGAACGAGCTTGGTTCGATTCAAGAAAGCATTGAACAGATTAAAGGTAGAATGCGTTATATCAATCAGAATGTATCCTTCTCTACGGTAGAATTGAGAGTGTATCAGACGGATGAAAGTATTGCTGTCAAAGAGAAGAAGGAGCAAGGGCCGTTACTGGAACGTGCTTCAGATGCTCTAAATGGAAGCTTAAATGCGCTATCTGTGATGTTTCAGTGGATTGTCGTTATCCTTGCAGGAGCGTTACCGATACTTATCGGGGCTGCCATTATTTTAGCTATTGTATTAGTTTCCCGTAAAAATATCCGCGAGCGTCGGGAGCAGCAGACCGAGAGAATTCGTCAGCGAAATAAGGAGCTGAACAGAGAGCAAATCCTCCCTGCGGTAACAGAGCCTAATGAGGCTGTTTCAGAGGATGATTCGAAGGCTAATAAGGACTCAGAGGACTCAAAGAAAGAATAGCCCTACAAGCATAAACGCCCTCGGCGTCCTTATAAAGACGGTAAGCGTTTAAGCGAGAAATATAAGGATAATGTATAACGTGAAACTTATACTTTCTTATATTTTAAGAGAAAAAAACGGTTGTCATCCTTAAAGGACGACAACCGTTTCTTTGTGTGCTGAGGATTGATGTTTAGGCAGGCTGGAAGAGAACGCGATACTCCCCGTATCCTTCCTTCTCCAAATCCTCTTTTGGTACAAATCGTAGCGCCGCCGAATTTATACAGTAGCGTAAACCGTTCTCTCCGGGACCATCGTCGAAGACATGGCCTAGATGGGAATCCGCTACTTTGCTGCGCACTTCAGTGCGGACCATCAAATGACTGAGATCCGTCTTTTCCTTCACAGCATAGTCCCGGATGGGACGAGTAAAGCTTGGCCAGCCGCAACCGGAATCGTATTTATCCTGCGAGCTGAATAACGGTTCGCCAGATACGATGTCTACATAAATACCATCTCCATGGTGATCCCAAAAATCATTCCGGAAAGGAGATTCTGTTGCACTGTTCTGAGTAACTTCATATTGAAGAGGCGTTAACCGTTCTTTCAAACTTTGTTTGTCCTCTTTATGTGTCCAGTGGGTTTCGATAAAATCCTCTCGGCCAGAACCTTTACGATAACGTTTGTAGTGGCCTGGATTCTTATGATGGTAGCCCTGATGATATTCTTCGGCAGGATAGAAGGTTGCTGCCGGGAGGATCGGGGTTACAATCGGGCTAGAGAATCGGCCGCTTTCTTGCAAAGCTGCCTTTGAAGCCTCCGCTTGTTGCTTTTGCTCTTCCGAATGGGTGAAGATCGCCGTTCCATAAGAAGTCCCGCGATCATGGAATTGTCCGCCTGCATCGGTAGGGTCAATTTGCTGCCAGAACAGCTCAAGTAACTTACTATAAGGGAAAATATCCGGGTTGAACGTAATTTGTACAGCTTCAACATGTCCTGTCGTTTCAGAACAAACCGCTTCATAGGTCGGGTTCGCCGTATGACCGCCGGTATAGCCAGAGACGACACTAAGAATACCTGGCAATTCTTCGAACGGCGAGACCATGCACCAGAAGCATCCACCTGCAAAGGTTGCTTTTTCTGTCTTGGTATTTATATGGTTAGTCTGATGTTCACTCATTGATATCCCTCCATTCACATAATGCAATTAAATAGATCACAATTTAATTATAAAGCAAATATTAACAGCCTGCCAGTTTGTAACCGATAAGTTCTTTCGCTATCGACTATTCTTCGCTCCTTGAGAGCGAGGACGCAAGCTCAGTCCAGCAATAATTAGCACAGCAGTATAGGCGATGATGGCAATAATCGCACTTACAGGGTCCTGTAACAGATAATCCCCGAGGAAAGCGTATAATGCAATCCCCGGTATTTTTCCTATGCAGGAAGCTGCAATATAGCTCCAAAAAGGCAGACCAGCGGCTCCAGCGTAAATGTTAACCGCTGTTTGGGGAATGATCGGCACGAGTCGTGCTAGGACAATCGAAGCGAAAGGTCGTCGCTCAATGCCTACTGTGAACTTTTCGAGTGCGGGAATAGAGGCTAAATAAGCTCTCGCTTGGCTTTGAAATAAGTACTTCACAACACCAAAAAGGATTGCGGCAGCCAAATTAGTAGCTAGCCAGCAAATCAAGGCTCCCACTAAACTTCCGTATGCATAACCGAAGAATCCGATGACAGCTTTATAAGGGACAACTGGAAACAGGGCCAGTAAAGTTGCAATCCCTATAGAACTGAAAAGATTATGATCCTCTTTCATCCAGCTTAGGATGTCATATCTGTAGATAAACGCAAGGATTGTACCCGAAACATAAAGAACAATCGAGAACCATTTCTTCATAGATAATATGCCCCTTCTTCCACTCATTCATCTCATCATACGGGATATGAAGTAAATATTGAAGCAAAGATCAATTGTCAGAGAATGAGAAGCAGGTATAATAGCATTTGTAGAGAACAAAGAGAAAAGAACGAGATATTGAAGTGTTAAGAGGAGGATGGATCAGTGATTGTACCTGAACGTAAAAGAGTCGCCATAATAGGAATCGGCAATATCGCCCGCAAAGTATATTTACCACTGCTCTCTCAGCATGATCATGCTGAGGTAGTTGGAGTTCTCAGTCATTCACCGACAACGGTGGAGCAGGCCGTTCATACCTACCGTTTTCCTAAAGGGACGACGAATCTGGAAGAGCTGTTATCTTGGGATCTGGATGCAGTATTTGTACATAGCCCAACAACTACTCATTATGATATAGTAACAAAATGTCTCGAACGTGGGATTTCGGTATATGTAGATAAACCACTTTCCTATGATCTTGAAGAGTCCAGAAGGATGGCAGAGCTAGCACAAGATAAAGGGCTTTTGCTAGGAGTGGGCTTTAATCGCCGTTTTGCCCCTATGTATGTCACCGCCAAGGAATGGCTTGAGGAAGTCGGTGGAATTAGCCATTGCAGTGCGATTAAACATCGAACGAAGCTACAGACAAGCACCAGCCGCGAAACCGTGCATGATGATCTGATCCATATGCTTGATTTGCTGTTGTGGTTGTGTGGAGATCAGTATGAACTGCTTCGTAGTCATCTTCACTCTAGTGGAGAAGGTCGTCTGCTACAGGCATCTGGTATGCTAGGCTGGAAACATAGTGCAGTAGGGATGTACAGTATGGTTCGTGAAGCTGGTGTGGATTTGGAGAAGCTTGAGCTGCACGGAAATGGCAGATCGGTGGAAGTAGTGGATCTAGACAAGGCCATTCTTTATGAAAAAGATACCTTACCGCATATTCAAGGCTTTGGAAGCTGGGATACTGTACTCGATAGAAGAGGTTTTAGTGGAGTGGTGAATAATTTCCTTAGCAACATAAATACACCGGAGCTATGCAGCATTACAGCTTCAGCGTTACTGCCTAGTCATATGCTGGCGGCACAGCTTGCTGAATGAGGTCTCTGAGAAAGGAGAAGAATATATGGAGGATAACCGTAAATTAGTGGAGGAACAGATCATCGAAAGCTATAAGCGCGAAGAAGAGATGATGATTCTTGTATTCGCGCAGTGGTGTGTAAATAATGGACTCGATCCACATGCTCTATACTTGCAGGCTTATCCGCAGCAGGAAGGGAATGAAGCCTTGCGTCAGGCACTTGCCCTCACGGTTTCCGCGGAGGAAGCGGGGGACATTTCTGATGACACCGTTCTGGGTGTACTTTCGCTTTTTGGAAATGATGACTTGGCACAAATCGTAACTGAAGCGATTGCTCAAAGGGGATCTAAAGGATCTGTGGGGGATTGACATTGGGGATATAATAATAAAGTCAGATGAACTTTTTTCGGTAAACGATGTTCATCATGGTTAAAATGTGTTAATATTATATATACTAACTAATAGTAAGTTTCGCTAGTGAGAGGTGAGAACAATGGAAGAACATCAATTTGCGATGTGTCCCCGATTTGAAACAGCCTTCTCTTTCTTAGGCAAACGTTGGAATGGACTTATTATTCAGACATTGATGAGTGGACCGAAGCGGTTTAAAGATATCTCCGGCCTCATTCCTTCAATGAGCGATAAGATGCTGTCCGAGCGGATGAAGGATTTGGAAGGTGAGGGTATCCTGGTTAGGCATGTATACCCAGAAACACCCGTACGTATTGAGTACGAATTAACAGACAAAGGCCGTGCGTTGCAGCCTGTTATGCAGCAGATTCAGTCTTGGGCTGAGAGCTGGGTAGACTAAAATTCATAGTAATGTTGTGGCCCTTTTTCCGGAATGGTGGAAAAGGGGTTTTTCAATTTCTAAATATTTGACAGTGACAGTTTTGTTCCAATCCTTTATGCTTGAAAAAAACTTGCACAGTTTAAAAATAATTGTAATATAATAGAAAAACATTGTATGATCCTTGAATGGAAACGCTCGCGTATTGGTTTTTGCTCAAATCTACTCGGCTGGAGTACTGGCATAGCAAAACTATTAGGAGGCGAGGGAGATGAAGACGAAGACGACCCTGTTTTCCCGGGAAATAACGTATGGAAAAAAGGATGTTGCTGAGCTAGAGAACGCTTCTATCAAAGTACAGCTCATCTATGACAAGACGTTGTTCATGCTGCATAACCATCTTCCTGATTCCTTATGGGATGCGTGGATTGGCGTGCCTTACAGCATTATCTCTTCACTCTACAAAGGAAACAATGATAGTGGAACTATTTTTCAAAAATGGATTCAAAGTCCGACCGGCTGGAAGTGTATTGGCTGTGAACGGCACTGTCTGGAGTCCACGGAAGCTCCACAAGATGTAAATGCGGCGAATCATGAGCGACGATATAAGTTTCATAACGGCATTCGCCAGAGTATGGTGCTTCAAGCCTTAATTTGGTCCATGTACGAGAATACCGTATTATTCAGACCTTTTTTAGGCGACGAGCCTTTTTTCGACGATGATGATTTGCATACGATATCCTCTTATTTCGTTCCAACTTATCTTAATGAGTTCCACCTTATCGAGCGGTCTAAGCCATGTAAAGAATACAAAGATCAGAATATACGAGTCTTTCAGGAATGGATTTCCGCACCTGATCTTGTTCTTAAATGGAATGGTGGCTTGACAGAAGGCAGATGGATGACCGGTGTTTATATGGATCACTCTCGCTTTGCCGGTTTGGGGCCTTATTTGAAGGATTCAAAGGGACAGCGGACGTATATGCAGGCTTATGTGCAATAAAGTGAGTTGAAAAGTACCTTTGTAGGCAAAGGTGCTTTTTTGCGTTTATTTGCATGGACATCAATCTCCAATTTCGTTCAAAAATAAGATACAATTTCCGTGCGTACAATCACAAGTCAAAGTTCCTTTCAGGGTTAAGGTGAACAGGTGGATAAGATTTATCAGAACCTAATCCCATAACTCAAGGAGGAGCTATAATGGAAACTAAACAACTTAATGATAGTATTTCGGATTCGAAGCAAGCACAATCGGTACAGGCTGGGTTTACCCCAGATGCACTGGTGCGGGATATTGTATTGCAGTTCCCAAAAGCAGCAGATTATTTCAAAGCAAAACGGATTGATTTCTGTTGCGGTGGAGCTAAACCTCTTGCTGAAGCAGCTGCTGAGCGTGGTCTGAATCACGAGATAATCATCGGTGATCTAAACAAGCTGTTCGAAGAGTATCCAGTACCCCAAGAGGAAATCGCTTGGAATACTGTACCTTCAGAAGAGTTAATTAACCATATTATTAACAAACATCACCGTTATCTTCGTGAAGAGCTACCCCTCATTAGCCAAAATGTAACTAAGGTGTATCGGGTGCATGGCGGGGATTCTCCCCATTTGGTGGAGTTATATAACTTGTTCAACACACTTAAGGAAGATTTGCTTGAGCATACGGCAAAAGAAGAAGAAGATGAATTTCCTAAGCTGCTGACATACGCTGCTAATCCTAGTGAAGAAGGCCTGACATCGCTCCGCGAGTCATTGTCTGAGCTGGAGAGTGAGCATGATGGTGCGGGCGATATTTTGAGAAAAATGCGTAGTATTACAGATGATTTCACTCCACCGGCGCATGCTTGCACGACCTATCGATTGACATATGCCCGGCTGGAAGAGCTGGAGAGTATGACTTTTGAACACGTGCATTTGGAGAATAATATATTGTTCCCTAGATTTCAGTGAAGATGAAAAGTGTTCTAAAGAGTCCCTTAGGGGGCTTTTTTTATAGGGAATTATAGAATGTTAAGAAATGTGGATAACTCCGTTGAAAAGGTAAAAGAAATGATCGTGAAAAATATGGGTAAGATCGATTGATGGATTGATGGATGGATTGATGGATGGCCGGTCGGTGGAAGGATGCTTAAACGCGTACTACGAGATGACGCCGAATGAGCAAAAGGGGGATAGAGGTTAGCTTTCAAAGATTCTTGCATAATTTTTAATATCATTGGGGAGATAATTAAAGATACTTAGAAGTTAACTTGTTATTACTTATTTGAGAACATGGCTTGTTTAAGTTATCCTTAAAAAGACAGTATACATAACTTTACAAGCCTGAGACGCTATGTGGTCATTAGGCGGGACAAGGCGGTGCCAGGATGCCCATACGATCTTTGTGGAAATTGATGCTAGGAATAGTCATCGTATTCATAATAGGTGGATGCTCTACTAACAATGACGGCGATAGTAATGCTAATAATGGTGTGGCAGGATCAGAGGGACCGACAATATCTATAAGGGTTGGAGATAATGAACTGCTTACTAAACCATCGGATAGGTTACTTAGTGGGAGTTATAGAAATGGAATATCGATCATGGAGCTACTGAAAGGTAGTAATATTGCCACATTTGCTGAGGATAACTCAAGCATTCTTTCGGTAAAGGATTTTTCGCTAGAGGCGGGGATGGTTTGGGAGCTTCAGATGGGCGGTCAAATCATTGGGAATAAGGATTGGAATAATACTGTAGGATATGATTCACAGCTAGTCTTCACTGCGAAGTCGAAGGACCATAAAGCACCACTTCAAACTGTAATGCTGACCTTGAACGGTGGAAGTGTAGAAGTAGACTTGCATCAAACGTATATTATGTTATTTAAAGAGGATTTAACTGTAAGAGATTTGCTCAAAAGCTGTAGTAAGGTACATTTGGCCGATGACAATAAAAAGGTGCTTTCCGTCAACGATTATACCCCTCTTAGTAATGAAGAATGGAAGTTGAAGGTGAACGGAAAACAACTACTCGATGATGGAATGGATATGAAGCTCAGGGCTCAAGATGAATTGGAGATTTTATTGACTTTACGCTAAAAAATCGTACATTAAGCCAGATCAACGGTTGTTCAGAATCGATGATCTGGCTTTTTATGTGGAAAAGATATCTAACAATCATCAACGCATTAAACTGTGAAAATATTCACAATTAATGTGACTGCAATCACAATGTCTACTTGAATTCGAACCGTATAATTCCAATATGAAGAAGAGTAATTGACGCGAAATTAATCAAGAACCCTTAAGCTTGAGGAGGCACCTAACCATGGCAGAGAAGAGAGAAAAATTAGTATTAGTCGGCAACGGTATGGCAGGCATAGGTACGATAGAGCAGATTTTGAAGCTGGGTGGAGCTTATGACATCACGGTTTTTGGAAGTGAACCTCATCCCAATTACAATCGGATCATGTTGTCCTATGTTCTTGAAGGTAGCAAGACCCTTAATGATATTATTCTAAATGACTGGAATTGGTATGAAGACAATAATATAACTTTACACACAGGAACAACCGTGACACGAATTGATGAAGGTTCGAAGCAAGTTGTTACGGATAACGGGATGATAGTGCCCTATGACAAAGTGATTATTGCGACAGGCTCGAATTCGTTCATTTTACCTGTACCTGGCTGTGATAAAGAGGGCGTGGTTGGGTTCCGAGATATTGCAGATTGTGATGCAATGCTGGCTGCAGCTAAACAATACAACAAAGCGGCAGTAATCGGCGGGGGTTTACTTGGACTGGAAGCAGCAAAAGGTCTTGTGAACCTGGGCATGGACGTTACTGTAGTTCATTTGATGGAAGACCTGATGGAGCGTCAGCTGGATCGGAATGCCTCCTCGATGCTGCAAGCTGAGCTTGAGCGTCAAGGTGTGAAATTTGCTATGGGTAAACAAACGGTAGAATTAACCGGGGAACAGAGAGTTAGTGGATTACGTTTTAGTGATGACAGTACGCTTGAGGCAGATTTTGTGGTAATGGCTGTTGGAATCAAACCGAACGTGACGTTGGCAAAAGAAAGCGGGATCACCGTAAATCGTGGGATCGTGGTAGATGATTATTTGCAAACCTCGATGCAAAATGTATATTCCATCGGCGAGTGTGCCGAGCATCGCGGTGTGTGTTACGGACTGGTGGCTCCACTATTTGAACAAGGGATGGTTCTAGCTAAATATTTATGTGGTAGTGAGACCAAGCCTTATGAAGGTTCGATTGTTTCCACGAAGCTCAAAATTTCTGGTGTGGATGTATTTTCTGCAGGTGAGTTTTTGGATTCTCCTGAACACACTGTGATCTCAAGCAAAGATGAATGGAAGAGAACTTATAAAAAAATTCTGCTCAAAAATAATGTGATTGTCGGCGCGGTCCTGTTTGGTGATGTGACCGAATCCGCAAATCTGCAAAAGTTAGTTAAACAAGGATCGGTGATGACCGATGAGATTTATACGGAGGTTATGGGTACGGGCTGCTGCGGAAGCGGAGCTAAGAAGGGCACATCCGTAGAAGCAATGGCGGACGAAGAAATTGTCTGCGGTTGTAATGGTGTAACTAAAAAAGCGATCGTAGATGCTGTTACTGAACATGGTTTTTCTACTGTGGATGAGATCAAAGCATGCACTGGAGCTACTCGCTCTTGCGGTGGTTGTAAACCCGTAGTAGAACAAATCCTGCAATTTGTCTTAGGTGACAGTTTCCAGCAAGCTGCCAAGCAAGGTATTTGTGGCTGTACAACGCTTAGCCGTGATGAAATTGTGGCTGAAATCACAGCTAAAGGTCTTAAAACTACAAAAGAAGTTATGAATGTACTCGAATGGAAACAAGAGGAAGGCTGCTCCAAGTGTCGTCCGGCAATTAACTACTATCTAGGGATGATGAACCCTGATACCCATCAAGATGAGAAAGAATCTCGATTTGTAAATGAAAGAATGGGTGCCAATATTCAAAAAGATGGAACCTATACCGTTATTCCACGCATGTACGGCGGGGTAACAACGCCGGAGGATTTGAAGAAAATCGCTGATGTCTCCCTTAAATATGATGTAAAAGTTGTGAAGGTGACTGGTGGGCAACGCCTGGATCTGATTGGTGTGAAAAAAGAGGATCTGCCGAAAGTATGGGAAGAGCTCGATATGCCATCAGGTTATGGTTATGCCAAATCCCTGCGTACGGTTAAGACTTGTGTGGGCTCGCAATTCTGCCGTTTCGGTACACAGGATTCGCTGGGAATGGGCGCGCTCATAGAACGTAAGTATGAACGTCTTGATTTTCCTGCCAAGTTTAAAATAGCTGTCAACGGCTGCCCACGTAACTGTGCGGAGTCCTGCACGAAAGATATTGGCATTGTCGGTAATGATGGTGGCTGGGAAGTGTTTATCGGTGGTAACGGTGGAATCAAGCCACGGATCGCGGACTCCTTCTGCAAAATTAAGACCGATGAAGAGTTGATCGAAGTGTGCTCCGCTGTGATGCAATATTACCGTGAGACCGGCAATTATTTGGAGAGAACCTCCGAGTGGGTTGAACGTATGGGACTTGAGCAGATTCAAATGGTCATTTTGAATAATGAAGATAACCGCAAAGAGCTGGCAGCACGGATTGACTTTGCTCTAACTCAGGTTACGGATCCTTGGAAAAAAATACTCAATGACAGCAGCACTCGTACTGCACTATTTGAAGAAACGAGAGTCTAGAGGATATAACGCACACAGAAGGGGAGAGACCAATGAATAAGACAACACAAACGTATGCGATAGGATCAGTACAGGATTTCCTGCTGCAGATTGGCCGTGTAGTTGTGGCTGGAAATGTGGAGCTGGCACTATTTCGTACCTCTGACGGAGCGATCTATGCGCTGGAGAATCGGAGCCCTCATCCAAAAGGGGGTCCGCTTGCTGAAGGGATCGTTTCGGGTCACTATCTTTATGATCCACTGTATGATTGGAAAATAGATCTTCGTACGGGTGAAGTACAGGCACCGGATCAAGGTAACGTTGTGACTTATCCAGTCACTCTGGACGGAGAGAAAGTTACAGTGAGCGTGTAGACACCGAAGCTTGTAGTAATAGATTTAATAGAAAACGGTGGGGTGGAGTGTTATGTTTACTCAAAGTGTGGAGAACATTGTCGAGGCGGCAGTCAGTAAGCGGGACAAAATGAATGAAAGCTTACCAAGATATTTTCTAGCAGCCCTTTTGGCAGGGGCATATGTAGGCATTGGGATTATCCTTATTTTCTCGCTGGGAGCGCCTCTAGCGGCTGCCAAATCGCCGTTCCAACCCCTCATTATGGGTGCATCCTTCGGTATTGCCTTGACTCTTGTTGTGTTTGCAGGCTCAGAGTTGTTTACCGGAAATAATATGTTCTTTACGGTTAGTTCACTAGCTGGTAGAACAAGTATCTGGGATACCGTCAAGAACTGGGTGCTTGTGTTCGTAGGAAATGTGGCAGGGGCAGTGATTTTAGCACTTTTGATCCGAGGAACTGGATTATTCAGTGCGGCTCCCCCAGAGCATCTGATCTTTGCGGCTGCAGCGAAGAAAATGAGCCTTCCGTTTTCAGAGCTATTTTTCCGTGGGATTCTATGTAACTGGCTGGTCTGTCTAGCGCTATGGATGGCCTCACGCGCCAAAAGTGAAACGGCCAAGCTGGTTCTAATCTGGTGGTGTTTATTTGCCTTTATTGCGAGTGGATATGAGCACAGTGTGGCTAATATGACGCTGCTGAGTGTTGCTGTGTTGCTCCCGAATCACCCGGACACCGTATCAATAGCCGGATGGATGCACAATATGATACCCGTTACGTTAGGGAATATAATTGGCGGTGGCGTATTCGTTGGCATGGCCTACTGGATGATCTCTCCCGTACGTGGTAGTAAAAGCAACCGCTAGGAATTTTATATTCTAAATTATTAGGGCTGACCCGATTTCGGGTTCAGCTCTTTTTCTAAATATAAGAAAGTATATAAGTTTGACGCTATACATTATCCTTATATTTCTCGAATAAACGCTTTCCGTCCATAAGGGACGACGAAGGCGTTTTTGTTTGTCTTGTGATATAAAAAAAGACGCCTATGTTAGGCGCCTTTGACCACTCTATTTATAATGTGCAGAATAATTGGGTCATGTATGATTCATTGAGGAGAATAGAGGGTATATTATAACGGAACTAAATACGGCAGATCTCGTTTGGACACATTTCACAGTGGCAAATTTCCTGCAGCATACCAAGATCCTTGATGACAATCATACCATTCTCGTACTCAACCGCGTCTTTTTTACGCAAGTCACTGAGCATCCGGTTCACACTCTCACGGGTGGCGCCGATCATGTTGGACAGATCTGTATGCGTAATTTTTTTGTTGATGAGGATGTTCTCTCCGTCGCTGCTCTTCTCACCATAAGTATTACCAAGTCGAATGAGAGTGGAGCACAATGCGCCTGGTTTGCCATACATCATCAAATCACGGAATTTCGTTTGAGTTAGACGGTGATGAATGCCCATCCATTTCATAAAGTCGATGGCAAAATCACAATGCTGGCAAATGAGAATTTCTAAATCCTTTTGCTCGATAACGCCAACTTCACTTTCTTCAATTACTTCTGCAGTAAAGCTGTGCTTGGTGCTGAAGAATGGGTCCGCTTGACCTACCATATCGCCGGCTTGGTACATATAAAGAATAAGTTCTTTACCTTCATCCGTTGATTTAGTTAATTTCACACGTCCACGTTTGATATAAAACAATTTATCCGAGTAGTCGCCTTCCCAGAAAAGATGTGAACCCTCTGGAACAACGCGTTCTTTCATAGTAACAAGAAGTCTGTTGAAATTCTGTTCGGAGAAACAGTTTGTATTTCCGTGGGCTTCGATGACATTGTAATGTTCTTTTAGCATAATCGACATCCCCTTTATTCCCTCAGTTTTTCAGTAAATTTTAAATTAATTATACCTCTAAAATCTTCGATTTGGTTAAGAAAATCCAATTAAAAGTGTCGAATTTTCAACATTGTGATTATTTTCACTTCAAAAGTGCTAGATGTAATATGATTTTCAACTAAAAAGGAGTAATAAGGTTATGCTGTTTTTTACATATCAGCAGTGGCAATCCATTATTCTCAAATAATGGGTCTGTCGCTGTTTTTTTGGTTCTTATTAGATTCTACATATTATACTGCAAAAATTCATGATATAGAAATCCGTTCGATTTCAACTCCGTATAAATGCACACATCTTCATTAAGGTCAGACATTGGCGCAACGGGTATGGAACGATATCCTGAGAATGGAGCAAAAACCAGGAGAAGGGGAAATCATACATGGCTAAAGTGGCAGACAAATATCTTTAAGGTAGATCCTTGGGCAATTATTGAAGAGGGCTTTGATCCAGAACGAAATCGGACCTCGGAATCTATTTTTTCGCTGGGAAATGAGTATATAGGTGTGTGGGGGTATGCTGAGGAAGGTTACTCTGGGGATTTCCTGCAAGGCAGTTATTTCAACGGGCTAAATGAACAATTGGACATTAGAAACATTATAAAGGGATTATTCGCTCGCTGAGATATATGGTGAATGCGGTGGACTGGCTGTATACACGGATCACTGTGAATGGTGAACAGCTTGATCTGGCAAAAAGTAAAATATCAGATTATGTGCGCAAACTGGATCTTCGTAGTGGAACCTATCGGCGGGAGCTAATCTGGCACCTAGATGATGGGAAAATCTTAAAGGTTGTCTTCACACGCTTGGTCAGTATGACGATGTCTCATCTGGGACTACAGCGGGTGATGTTTGAGCCCCTTAATTTCTCGGGCAGCGTGGACATTTGTGCAGGTCTTGATTTCAACATTATTCATGAAGAACGCGGCGAATGTATGTGGAGTAGTCTCCGCAGTGGGGAACAAGGATTTACCACAGCTATTATGGCGAGAACTGTGAATACAGCTAACAAGCTATTCTCTAGCTTTTCGTTACAATCTTCACAGCCACTTCAGCTTACGCGAGTTGAACATGATAAATTTATTGGACAAAGCTTTACTATGAAGCTTCCTCAGGGAGAAGTGTATCGTGGTTTGGCGTTCTGGGATACAGAGTCATATTGCTTACCATTCTATATGTTTAATAATCTTAAGGCCGCCCGGAGCTTGCTGGACTTTAGATATAAGACATTACCTCAGGATATGCAACGTGCTAAAGATGTTGATTGCGAGGGGGCTTGTTACCCTATTGCTACTATCGACGGAACAGAAAGCTGTGATCTCTGGCAGCATTCGAATCTTTAGCTTCATGTAGGGAATGCTATTTCCTATGGTATCTGGCATTATGTCAAAATTACTGGGGATAAAGAATTCCTGCACAGTAAAGGCGCTGAAATGCTGAACCAGATCAGTAGATTCTATGCTACACGCGGTCAATGGGGTCAACAGAGTGGAAAATATGGATATTTTGGCGTAATGGGTCCTGATGAGTTCCAATTGATGATGAATAATAACTGCTATATTAATTGGATGGCCCAAAAATCATTTGAATACACCTCAGACACCCTGAGTGAAATGAAAGAACGGGCATCAGAGGCTTTTGCATTGGTTGCGGAAAAGACGGGGCTCCGTGACGAAGAGCTTACCGATTGGAAAAATAAAGCAGACCATATGAAGATTCCGGTTGACGAAGTGACAGGAGTATTTGAGGAGCATGATGTATTCTTCGATATGCCACATATTGATATTCATTCCATTCCTGTAGCAGAGTTTCCGCTCTACTCGAACTGGTCTTATGATCGATTGTACCGTTATGACATGATTAAGCAACCGGATGTTCTCATGTTTATGTTCTTATATAATGGACAATTCTCTAAAGAAGCGAAGCTAGCTAACTATGAATATTACGAGTCTAGATGTATTCATAAGTCTTCACTTTCACCTTCGATCCATTCCATATTGGCAAGCGAAATCGGCAAGCCTGAAGAAGCCTATTCATTCTTTGAATTTGCGACAAGACTGGATTTAGACAATTATAACCGTAACACACGTGAAGGATTGCATACGACTTCGATTGCAGCCGCTTGGATGAATATTGTGTATGGCTTTGGCGGTATGCGTTCAGATGGGGATCGTTTGTCCTTCCAGCCGTCATTGCCGGAGCGCTGGAACGAGTATAGCTTCCAAGTGATGTATGAAGGAGTATTACTACGTATTTTGGTCAACAAGACTTCAGTAACGCTCACCGCAATTAAGGGGGGGGGGAGCATCGATATTATAGTTTATGGGCAGTCAATTACGGTGGACGCTTCCGGGACGACGCTTCCGCTAGGCGAAAGGATGTTGGCTCGATGAGCTGGACTAGTAGGGGATAGCTGTTTTGATAAGCAACTTGTGACGACGAACGGGAACAAATATATGCTAAGCAATGGCTATATGGGATATCGCGGTACACTGGAGGAATTCGGTAAAAGTGAGCTAGTTGCCGTTACCTTAACTGGTCTATATGACAAAGCCGGAGAGAAGTGGAGAGAACCTGTAAATGCTCCGAATAGATTATGGACAAAGATTATCTGCAACGGTCAGCCCTTAAGTGTTCATGAGCATGAACCGAGCTCTCATGTGCAGGAGTTGAATATCCGTAGTGCCATTCATCATCGGAGTACTGAGTATGATATGTCTGATGGAGGTACGTTAACGTTCACAGCAGATCGTTTCGTAAGCCAGGATAATCTTCATCTGCTCGTTAGTAAGTGTTCAATCCACAGTACACAGGATTTCCAAATTGTAATTGAGACGGGGATTGACGTAGATGTATGTGATATTAATGGTCCACTGAATCAAGGTGGACTGAAACCTGAGGATGTGCTCACATATCCAATGCCTGCTATGGAAAAAGGTGGCAAGCATACTTGGGGACTTGGTGGTGATTACCTCGTAATTAATCCGAATGCAACACCAGATGAGCAAGAAATGGCATTCCGTTATATCACAGGCAAATACTTTATCCCGCCGCTCTTAGATTACTATTCAGCAGAGTCTGAGTTTGGTAAGAAGACCAAAGCAGTTTATGACAAGTACACAAATGTATACCAATATAGCCCTGACATTATGGGACTTTTGGATGGTAAACCTGAAGCTCAATACAATACACAGGACTATTACGCAACCATGTCCAATGTTATTCAAGAGCTATTCTCCAAAAAAGGAACGGATTCCAAGAGCCAGCTAGAAGCAGCAGCTAAAACAGTACAAGAGAAATTCTTTGATACGATTAAAGCAGAATAGTCTAATGTAAAAATCGGCCCCTTTGGGGTCGATTTTTTTGTTGTGAGATTTATAAATTTATAAATCATCAGAAATAGTGATAATCAGCGGGAAATTATTATGGCGTAGGAAAATCGTAAATTTCTGCGATAGAGGGAATGTTTTTAGATTAGTGTTTTTAGAAAAATGGAATGAAATGGGTTCGAAATTTTGCTTATTAAAGTATAACTCTAAGATTTAAAGGGATTTATAGCACAAAATATGGTAAAAATACTATAATATGATCGAATGAAAGCGCTTTGAAAACAAATCAAAAAAACTTTATACTTTGTGAAAGATTTCACTATACAAGGTTGAAATCATGTGATAAGATAAATGTGTAGAGAAAAACAACTAAAAATTGACAGGAGGACGAGGGAGATGGCAGTTAAGAACGAAGTCGCCGCCCAAGTTAAACAAGTTACCGCTGAAGAGTATATTCAGAATTTAGTGGATAAAGCAAAAAAAGCGCATGAGGCGTTCATGGCGCTAGATCAAGAGCAAGTTGACACAATCGTTCATGCAATGGCGTTGGCTGGACTCGACAAACATATGTACCTCGCCAAATTGGCCGTAGAAGAAACTGGACGCGGCGTATACGAAGACAAAATTACGAAGAACATCTTCTCAACTGAATATATCTGGCACGGAATTAAATACGATAAAACAGTAGGCGTTATTGAAGACAACGCTTATGATAGCTTCCAAAAAATTGCTGAACCCGTCGGAATTGTTATGGGTATCACACCGGTAACCAACCCTACATCCACCACGATGTTTAAAGCGTTGATTTCGATTAAGACACGAAACCCTATTATATTCGGTTTCCACCCATCTGCGCAAGAGTGTAGTGCTGCAGCTGCAAGAATTCTTCATGATGCTGCCGTGAAAGCTGGCGCTCCTGAGAACTGTATCCAATGGATTGAAATGCCAACAATGGATAAGACAAACGCATTGATGAACAACCCAGACGTTGCTCTTATCTTGGCAACTGGTGGTTCTGCAATGGTAAAAGCAGCTTACAGCTGTGGTAAACCAGCACTTGGCGTAGGCCCTGGTAACGTACCTGCTTTCATTGAAAAGAGCGCGGATATTGATCAAGCCGTAACGGACATCATTCTTTCTAAAACATTTGATAATGGTATGATCTGTGCTTCCGAGCAAGCTGTTATTATCGAAGAACCAATCTTCGATCAAGTGAAGAAGAAAATGATTGCTAATGGCTGCTACTTTGTGAATAAAGAAGAAGCTGCCAAACTGACTAGTGGAGCAATGAACGTAGATAAATGTGCTGTTAACCCAGCAATCGTAGGTCAATCTGCAGTAAAAATTGCTGAAATGTGTGGTATTCAAGTCCCTGCCGGCACAAAGATTCTGGTAGCAGAACTTGAAGGTGTAGGCACTAAATATCCATTGTCCGCTGAAAAATTAAGCCCGGTTCTTGCTTGCTACAAAGTTAAGAATGCAGATCAAGGTATCGAACGCGCAGCTCAAATTGTTGAATTTGGTGGTATGGGACATAGCTCGGCTATCCACTCCAACAACGAAGAAGTAATCATGAAGTTCTCTAACCGTCTGCAAACAGGACGTATTCTCGTTAACTCGCCTTCCACACATGGTGCGATCGGCGATATCTATAACACTAATATCCCTTCGTTGACTCTGGGCTGCGGATCTTATGGTCGTAACTCCGTGTCGCAAAACGTTACAGCAATCAATTTGATCAACGTGAAAAGGGTGAATCGTCGTACCGTGAATATGCAATGGTTTAAAGTACCTGACAAGATCTATTTCGAAAAAGGCGCTACTCAGTACCTGACCAAAATGCCTGATATCACACGTGTTGCAATTATCACTGACCCAATGATGGTTAAGCTCGGATATGTTGAGAGAGTTGAACATTACCTGCGTCAACGTCAAACTCCTGTCGCTATCGAAGTGTTCTCGGAAGTTGAACCAGATCCATCGACAACTACAGTTGAAAAAGGTACTGCAATGATGAACAGATTCCAACCGGACTGCATCATCGCACTTGGCGGCGGTTCCCCAATGGATGCTGCAAAAGGAATGTGGTTATTCTATGAACATCCAGACGCAGACTTTAATGGTCTGAAACAAAAATTCATGGATATCCGTAAACGGGTATACAAATTCCCAAAACTTGGTAACAAAGCTAAGTTTGTAGCGATTCCAACTACTTCGGGTACAGGTTCGGAAGTAACATCTTTCGCAGTTATTACCGATAAAACTACTGAACAGCACACTAAATATCCTTTGGCTGACTACGAGTTAACTCCAGATGTAGCTATCATTGATCCAGAGTTCGTATACAGCTTGCCAAAAACTGCAGTTGCTGATACAGGTATGGACGTATTGACACATGCTATCGAAGCTTATGTATCTGTTATGGCGAGTGACTATACTGATGGTCTAGCTATTAAAGCCATCCAACTGGTATTCCAATACCTTGAAAAATCGGCGCTGGAAGGCGACAGAGTAGCACGTGAAAAAATGCATAACGCATCAACACTTGCAGGTATGGCCTTTGCCAATGCATTCTTGGGTATTAACCACAGTTTGGCGCATAAATGGGGCGGTCAGTACCACACTGCTCATGGTCGTACTAACGCGATTCTTATGCCACACGTTATCCGCTACAATGCTAAAAAACCTACGAAGTTCGCTTCGTTCCCTAAATATTCACACTTCGTAGCTGATGAACGTTATGCTGAAATTGCCCGTATTCTGGGATTGCCAGCTCGCACAACTGAAGAAGGTGTAACTAGCCTGATCAATGCTATTCGCGATATGAATAAAAAATTGGGCATCGAAGAATCGTTCCAACAACTGGGCTTTGATCCTAAGGACTTCGAATCCCGTGTAGATTACTTGGCTGACCGTGCGTTTGAAGATCAATGTACAACTGCCAATCCTAAGCTGCCACTGGTATCTGAACTTGCTGATGTATACCGTAATGCTTTCTACGGTAGATTTGATAATTAATAAATGGTTAAATAGAGAATAGGATAGTTGTGGATTTAGATAAAGGTGACAAATATCACTCGAAAGGTGATATTTGTCACAGTGTTTTTATAGAAAATAAACTAGAATGTTTATATAAACAACGGTCCCACATATGAAATGTTGATTGTGAAATTTGGAACAACCACATCTTTTGGGGCTCACGAGACACGGGATCAACCTTCAAGCCCGCGATCTCTACAAATATAATAAATATAGATGGAGGGATTTAGCATGTCGGTGATTGAAAGAGAAGTAAATGAAGTGAAATCCGGTTGGAGAAGTTTTGCAAAAGGTAAATGGTCCAAGAAAGTTGACGTTAATAACTTTATCGCAAGTAACATTAAGCCTTATGAAGGTAACGAAGAGTTCCTCGTAGGTCCTACTAGTAACACAACTGAACTGTGGAAGATTATTTCCCAACTGAGCAAGGAAGAAAGAGAAAGAGGCGGCGTATGGGATGTTTCCCTAGATACTGTCTCCACGATCACTTCACATGCTCCAGGCTACATTGACAAGGACAAGGAACAAATTGTAGGCGTGCAGACTGACGCTCCTTTCAGACGTTCCATCCAGCCATTCGGCGGGATCAAGATGATGGTCGATGCTACGAAGGCTTATGGCTTCGAGCTTCCACAAAACATCGTTGACATGTTCACGAACATTCGCAAAACGCATAACCAAGGCGTATTTGATGCATATACACCAGACATGAGAGCAGTTCGTAAATCCGGCGTTATCACAGGTCTTCCTGATGCTTACGGCCGCGGACGTATTATCGGCGACTACCGCCGCATTGCTCTGTATGGTATTGATTTCTTGATTAAAGACAAAAAACAACAACTAGCTGAGCTTGAAGTTGATTCCATGACTGAAGAAGTAATTCGTTTGCGTGAAGAGCTGTCCGAGCAAATTCGTGCACTGGGCGAATTGAAAGAAATGGCAGCTGCTCACGGTATGGATATTTCCAAACCAGCGATGAACTTCAAGGAAGCTACTCAATGGGTATACTTTGGATATCTGGCAGCAGTTAAAGAACAAAATGGTGCGGCGATGTCCCTGGGACGTGTTTCTTCCTTTCTAGACATCTATGCAGAACGCGATATTGAAGAAGGTACTTTGACTGAAGAACAAGTACAAGAAATTGTCGATCATTTCGTAATGAAACTGCGTATCGTGAAATTCTTACGTACACCTGACTATAATGACCTGTTCTCCGGCGACCCTACTTGGGTAACTGAATCCATCGGTGGTATGGCTGAAAATGGAACCACTCGTGTTACCAAGAACAGCTTCCGTTTCCTGAACACCCTGTACAACTTGGGTCCAGCTCCGGAACCAAACTTAACTGTTCTTTGGTCCGAAAGATTGCCTGAAGGCTTCAAAAAATATTGTGCTAAGGTTTCTATCGAAACTAGTGCAATTCAGTATGAAAATGACGATCTAATGCGTCCATACTGGGGTGAAGATTATGCTATTGCTTGCTGCGTATCTCCAATGCGTATCGGTAAACAAATGCAGTTCTTCGGCGCTCGTGCCAACCTGGCAAAAGCTTTGCTGTATGCTATTAATGGTGGTAAAGACGAAAAATCCGGAGCGCAAGTTGGACCGGAATTCCCAGCGATCACTTCTGAATATCTAGATTATGACGAAGTAATGAAACGCTTCAAACCGATGATGGAGTGGTTGGCTAAGACTTATGTCAACACTTTGAACATCATTCACTATATGCATGACAAATATTCTTACGAACGTATCGAAATGGCACTGCATGATCGCGACATTCTGCGTACAATGGCTTGCGGTATCGCTGGTCTGTCCGTTGCAGCTGACTCCCTGAGTGCTATTAAATACGCGAAGGTTAAACCAATTCGTAACGAACAAGGTATTGCTATTGACTTCGAAACCGAAGGCGAGTTCCCTTGCTACGGTAACAATGACGATGCTGTAGACAGCATCGCAGTAGAATTGGTTGAAACCTTCATGACAATGATCCGTAAAAACAAAACATATCGTGATGCTGTACCGACTCAATCGGTATTGACCATTACTTCGAATGTAGTGTACGGTAAGAAGACAGGTACAACACCTGACGGACGTAAAAAAGGCGAACCATTCGCACCAGGTGCTAACCCAATGCACGGACGCGACAAGAAAGGTGCTCTGGCTTCACTGAACTCTGTAGCCAAACTGCCTTACTCCGATGCACAGGATGGTATCTCCAATACGTTCTCTATCGTACCTAAGGCACTAGGTAAAGACGATGAATCCTGTAAGTCTAACCTGGTACACATGATGGACGGATACTTCCATAATAACGCTCAGCATTTGAACGTTAACGTATTTAACCGTGAACAGCTGATGGACGCTATGGATCACCCAGAGAACTATCCACAATTGACTATCCGCGTATCCGGTTATGCAGTTAACTTCATCAAGTTGACTCGCGAACAACAAATGGACGTAATTAACCGTACTTTCCACGGTTCAATGTAAATTGTTTATATTTATAAAGATCTTTCATTGAGAGATGCACTAAAATAATTGCAAGAAATTACCGCTCTTGTTTCAAGGGCGGTAATATCTTGTTTGAGAATCATTAAAATTTTAAATTTTACGGTCGCGATTAAGGAGAACACAGTCTTATGGGCAGGGATTCTTCTTCGTGAAAGATGGACTGTTAGTCAGTCGTGGAGAAAGGATGACATCCTATGATTAAAGGTCGCATACACTCCTTGGAAACCTTTGGAACCGTTGACGGACCTGGTATTCGATTTGTCTTATTTATGCAAGGGTGCTTACTGAAATGCCAGTATTGCCATAACCCTGATACTTGGGCTTTAGATGAAGGTAAGGAAATGACTCTAGAAGAAGTGCTTTCGGAGATCGAGCCATATTTAAACTACTATCGTTCATCCGGTGGTGGGTTAACTGTATCCGGCGGAGAACCAACTTTGCAGGCACAATTTGTAAAGCAGTTATTTACGGAAGTTAAGAAGCGTTGGAATCTGCACACCACATTAGATAGTAATGGTTATAACGAAGGCGACAAGATTAATGACTTATTGGATGTTACGGACTTGGTAATGCTTGATTTGAAGCATATTGATGAAGAAGCACACATTAAGTTAACTGGTAAATCTAATGATCGGACCTTGAAGCTTGCACGCTGGCTGTCAGATCATAACCGTAAGATGTGGATTAGACATGTATATGTTCCAGGCATTCATGACCGTGAAGAGGACCTTATTAATTTAGGTCGTTATATAGGAACCTTAAATGGCGTTGAGAAATTTGAAATCTTACCTTATCATCAAATGGGTATCTATAAATGGGAAATGCTCGGCAAAGCTTATGAATTGGATGGAGTGCCATCCCCTACGGATGAAGAAGTTCAGCGGGCGTACCGCTTAGTCGAAGAAGGTCGTAAGCAGACAGCGTAGCTATAATTATACCTACATTAAGTGGAGCCGTTCCTTCAGTGTTTTATTGCTGAAGGAACGGCTTTTTTTGTTATGAGGGACTTCTGATGTCATTGAAAGGGGTAATTTTGTATTTTCCCTTTTGAAAAAAATGATATATTTACAGCTGTTAATTTAAGAATTGAAAATACGATGTGATAGATATTATGTCATGACATTGGGTTTTTATTATTTTTTTCTAAGTGAATGTATGGTTAAATCACGCTATATAGCAATTAATCGTAATAATTACTGAAGTGGGGTTATATTATATTACATATTGTGTAGTTGATTCCGCTTTCATTAGAGAATTTTATCCCTATAGTGGATGAATCTTAACCTTACGAGAATGGAATCTGTTTTCTATAATAAGAAGTGTAAAGCACAACATTATATGGGGGGTCACAAGAAATGAAAAAAGGTATGACTTTGCTATTGTCCCTGATTTTTGTATCATCAGCTTTACTGGCAGGTTGCGGAAGCAACAACAATGCATCTTCCAACAAAGGAGATGGAAACGCTACCGCGACGAATTCAGCGGATGCTACAAATGCTCCAGCAACAGAAGAACCGGTTAGTAGCGAGCCGTTCGAAATGACGATTCGTCACACTCAAATCGGTGCCGACAAACAGAAACGTCTAGCTATTCTGCAAGAAGTAGTGAAAAAGGTAGAAGGCGATGTACCGGGTCTGACCTTTAAGCTTGATGGAGTAGATTCAGATGTAAACCGTAAAGAAAAATTACGTGGTGAAATGGCTGCAGGTAATCCACCAGAGATCTTCGATCTTTTCGGAAGCCCTGACTCTAAGATCTATGCTAAAGAAGGTAAATTACTTGACCTGACTCCAATCCTAGAGGAACTTGGAATTAAGGATAAATTCTCAAACCTTGATCCTTTCACTTATGAAGGAAAAATTTACGGATTGCCTATTGGTGGATCTGGTGAAGGTTTCTTCTACAACAAAGAATACTATAATAGCAAGGGTTGGAAAGCTCCAACAACATTTGCTGAATTGGAACAACAATTAGCTGACATCAAGGCTGACGGAAAAGTACCTTTGGCTGGTGCATCAAAGGCTGGTTGGGTACCACTTATGCTAGCTAACCACTTGTGGTCACGTTATGCAGGACCAGATGTAACCGCTAAATTTGCAACAGGCGAAGCTAAATGGACTGATCCAAATGTTGTAAAAGGTTTTGCGAAATACAAAGAATGGGTTGACAAAGGATACTTCAAAAAAGGCGAACTTGGTTTCGAGTATGCTGAATATACAACACAATTCACTAGTAGTGAAGCAATCCTCTTGTATGATGGTACTTGGAAATCTTCCGTATTTAAAGCCGGACAATCTGGCGAAGGTTTGATCGGTAAAGTTGGATTCTTCAATATTCCTCCAGTTGATGGTGGCGTAGGCGACCAAACTGCATTGATGCGCGATGTAAACAATGGCTACGGTTTCTCTGCTTCTGCTGAGAAAGATCCACGTCAATTGGCTGCTGTGAAATCTTTCATCAAAAACTTGTTTAACGAAGAAATGCAATTACGTGGTCTTGTTGAAGATGGCGTACTGCCAGCAATGAAAATTGATCAAAACGTGCTGAATGAAAATATTACGGATGATCTGATGAGCGAAATCGTAGGTGTACTTAATAACTCACAATCTTCGTTCCCTGCATTTGACTCACTTGTTCAAGCTGATGTAACTACAGAGATCAGTAACATTCAAATTCAAAAGCTAATTGGTGGTCAGACAACTCCAGAGAAAATGGGCGAAGCTTTACAGAAGGTACAAGAAGAAGCAAACGCAGCAGTTGAATAAGTAGCTGCAAATTGAATGTACCCTGGTGCCAGAACCAGGGTACATTTTTAAACTCAAAGAATTTATGTGTTTGCAAAGATCTAAAACATTCATTGTTCGCCAGATGTCAAAGCAACCGGAGGTAGTCATGAATAAAGCACTAAGAAATCCATTGGTATTTTTCCTTTTTATTCTTCCAGCACTGATCTTGTTCACGATGTTCTTCATCTATCCCATCTTTAGTTCAATCTATTACAGCTTTACTAGCTGGAATGGGGTATCTGAAACAGTCAAGTCTGCCGGAATCAGTAATTTTGAGAAGGCATTAGGAGACGAACGATTCTGGATATCTGTCAAAAATAACGGTTTCTTCATTCTTTTCTCCTGTTTTGTACAGGTGCCGTTAATCATATTCTTCTCGTTATTGATATCAAACGTAAAGAAGCTAAAAGGCTTATATAAGACAGCGGTCTTCATGCCTTCCATTATGTCTACAGCAGTTATCGGTATTCTATGGGGCTTCATTTATGAGCCCAACATTGGACTTTTAAATAAGGTTCTTGGCTTAGTTGGTATTGATCCACTTTACTGGCTGTCGGATGAAAGATTCGCAATGTTATCCATCTTGATCACGAATGCTTGGCAATGGACCGGATTCTACATTGTAATGGTCCTTGCAGCTATTCTGTCGATACCGGGTGAATTGGATGAAGCAGCTGCCATTGATGGCGCAACGGGATTCCAACGTGCTACACGCATCACGCTTCCGCTTATCGTTCCAATCATCTCTGTCGTAATCATGTTATCCATCGCAGGGGCAATGAAAGCAGCGGATATCGTCATTGTAATGACTAAGGGTGGACCTGCTGGTTCAACCGATGTTATGGCAACCTACATGATTAAATATGCAATTACGAACTTTAAATACGGGTACGGTAATGCCATCGCAGTCCTGATCTTTGTATTTACACTGGTGGTTACAGCCGTTTATCAGCTGCTGATAGCCCGACGCACAGAAAGGATTGAATACTGATGCCACGCGCCCTGAAAAAAAGTCTGCCACACGTCGCGCTTTTATCTTATCTACTAGTTATTCTATTTCCTTTCCTGTTCGTGTTATTCTCCTCTGTGAAAAAGGATAACAATGCAATAGCACTTAACCCTTTTGGGATTCCAAAGGAGTTCGTCTTCAATAACTACGTTGAAGCTTGGGTAAATGCCAAGATCAGCACCTACTTTTTTAACAGTTTGTATATTTCCATATTGGCTTCTGTAGTGTCTATCATTCTAGCGTCTATGTTTGCTTTTGCAGTTACTCGGATGCGCCAGGGCAAATGGAATACGATTTTGTTCACCTTAGTTATGGTGGGAATGCTCATTCCAAACAACGCATTGATGCTTCCTATTTATACGATTGTGCGTAAGATGGGGATTCTGAATACGCACTGGGCGTTGATTATCCCTTATATCGCGAATGCAATTCCATTTACGATAATAATATTGGCTGCATTTATGCGCTCGTTGCCTAGGGAAATTGAAGAGGCAGCGGTCATGGATGGGTTGAAGGCACCAGGTATCTTTGCTAAAATTATTGTACCTCTAACCGTACCTGCCATGGTTACTGTATTCATTGTTAATTTCCTGGGCAATTGGAACGAATTCTTGCTGGCAAACTACTTCCTATCGAATGATGAACTACGTACGCTACCAGTGGGTATGGTTCAATTCCGTGATCAATATCAGATGAACTATGCACAAATGTCAGCGGGTATCGTCTTCAGCGTTCTGCCAGTAATTGTGATTTATGCGATTTTACAGGAAAAAATTATTGAAGGCGTAACAGCGGGTGGCGTAAAAGGATAACTTTTTTTCTCAGTCAGGAGCACTAGCCGATGAATTTGCGCTATAAATTATTTACGGCATTTTTGGGCCTGATAATCATTCCCTTATTTATTCTAGGCATGCTTATGTTTTTCGTGACTTATAACTCTATTGAGAAGAAGTACAGTCAACAGTCGGAATACTCGCTCAAAGCAATTAGTTACAGTATTTCAAATGTGTTAAAAGATATGGATAACGTTACAGACAACGGAATTGCTACCTCGGTTTTTCATATGGCACTTAGCGCAGAAGATCCTTCTAATCAAGATTTGACTGATGCTGAGCAACTCAATTTGAATGCAAGCCAGCGCAATTTCCGTAGTCTGTTGTTTAACCATCCATCGATTAGCTATGCTTTTTTATACAATTTTAACGGTAGAGGTAACTCTGAAATCGTGTCGCTTTTTAATAAGGAAAATTTCCGAACGCTACCCTATGATACTTTTAAGAAAAGTGATTTGTACCAGGAAGTAATGGATTTGAATGGCGTGCCGAAATGGCTGGCTCCTCATGAGTATCCCGAGCTTACAGGAACTGAACCTGTGTTTACACAAATTCGACTCGTGAAGGAACTGAGCTTCTTTCAGAACATAGGTATCCTTGTTGTACAGATCAAAAATTGGGAGTTCGAATCGATATTTCGCAATTTAAAAATTGGGGATAGCAATCAGGATGTTTCGTTTATGCTTGTAAATGATGACGGAATGATTCTATTCGACCCAGATCAAAAGCTGGATGGACAGGATATTCAGTCATTCGCGAATAAAGAGATTACCTTTGAAAAAGGGTTTCAGAGTTTTAAAACGGAGTACAACGGGGAGAAAAGTATTCTTTCTATGTATCATTTGAAAGATTATCCTTGGAGTCTAGTGTCTGTAACTTCATGGAACTCTTTGTCTCATGAAGTTACAGTATTTTCTCGCTGGTTTGTTGGGGTTATCTTCCTTTGCTTTTTGGCAGCGGTGATCTTCAATCTATTCTTTATGAATCGCATTACTGGTGCAATAGCCGTAATTGTTCGTTTTATGCGACGTGTTGAGGATGGAGATCTAACTTCGCGGGTAGAAGTGAAGGGGAATGATGAGTTAACGCTTCTTGGTAAGGGCTTTAATGATCTTATGGATAAAATTAACCGATTGTTTAATAGAATCCATTTGGAACAGCGTCGCAAGAATCAAGCCGAGATGCGTGTTCTACAGGCTCAGATTAAACCGCATTTTTTATTCAATACGTTAGAGTCGATTAATGTTCTGGCTATACAGAATGAAGGCAAGAAAGTCAGTGAGATGGTTTACCGACTGGCAAGTATTTTACGTATTAGCATTCAGGATCGAGAAGAAATTACACTGGATGAAGAGATTAAACATCTGCGCAATTATTTGGATATTCAAAAATTTAGATTTGAGGATTTATTTGAATACGATATTGATATCCCACAAGAATTGATGAGTTGCGGCATTTTAAAGCTTACTTTGCAACCGCTTGTAGAGAATAGCATTCAGCATGGATTTGAGGGTATTGATTACAAAGGTCAAGTTTCTGTGAAAGTTTGGGAGAAGCAAGGGGACTTAATTTTACGAATTGAAGATAACGGTATTGGAATTACACCATCTCAGTTGTCTGTTTTCCAATATATTGTGAATGATCCTGTGGAGCAAGAGGTTGAAGTTGAACGGGAAAACCGGATGAATCTTGAACGTAGAGGCCTTGGTATTCGCAGTGTAGCGGATCGCATCCGCATTGAATACGGTGACAGATATGGAATATTTATTTGTTCCAGTCCAGGATATGGTACTATCATTCAATGTGTCATACCTAAATACGAGCAGGGGGAAGATCATTATGCTAAAAGTATTATTGGTAGATGACGAAGCCCCAATTCTGAATAATCTGAAGAGTGTGTTGCCATGGCAGGAGATGGGGATGGAGGTCGTCGGTATGGCGCGAAGCGGTATGGACGCCTTGCGCATTGCTGAAGAGGAACAACCCGATCTTGTGTTGAGTGACATTCGTATGCCAGTGATGGACGGGTTAACTTTTGTAGGAAAGCTGCGGGAATTGGGATTGGATAGTGAGGTACTGCTTCTTACCGGGTATCAGGAGTTCGACTATGCACGGGAAGCGATCCGGCTTGGGGTAAAAGAATACATTTGTAAGCCGATACATTATGAGGAGCTTGGCAATAAGGTACGTGAGATCGGAGCTAATATCCGTAGTAAACAGTTTAAGAATAAACTGTATAATAGCATCCCTCTGTTTCAGGAGATTCCTGAAGTAGACAATGGTAAAAAAACGCCGGATCAGCTGATGAACTTGGCCGCTCAATACATCACTGAACATCTTCATTCAGATATCGGGATTGAGGAAGTGGCGAATAAGATCGGGATTAGTGGCAGTTACTTCTGCCTCTTGTTTAAGAACCGTTTTGCAATGACTTTCGTGGAATACGTAACACAACAGCGAATTGAAGCTGCCAAGTTTATGCTTACTAACAGCGATAAGAGCATTACGGTGATTGGTTCCGGAGTCGGTTATCAGGAACGGCGTTATTTCACGAAGGTATTTCAGAAGCAGACGGGGATGTCTCCTAAGGAGTATAGAGATCGATGCCGGAGCGAAGTGTTATGAGGTCGGCGGCGTATGGTGAGGTTTAGCGTCACTGCGAGGAATGTCTGTTACTCAGCATGGTGAGGTTAGTGTCACTACAAGGAATGTTTGGACTTCCGGTCGCTGTTATCCTCGGATTTCTTGATTGGAAACCGCTGCTCGCGGTTGAAATCCGAGGATAGCATATGCTTCCGAGGTAGCCTTCCAAGGAAAGCTTTTAGGCGAACGCTACGCTCCTACAGTTCCAAACTTCCTTTCCGTTCCTTTTCCCTCACCACACTTCGTTGTGGGTATGGGGTCGTCCCACTCCTTCGGGTGTGGGGACTCCTTAGGGGAGTGAATGGATTATCGACCAGCCTGCGGCTGTAATTAATTAAATGATTTTAAACAGTAGAGATGATTATCCTTAGTTATTAAGGATAATCATCTCTTTTTTTATAGAAATATAATATGTTCCCTATACTCCCATAATTTATCATATGTTTTAATTAGAGTGTAAGAAGGATGTGCACGGTGATAGCCGAACAAGCGTGAAAAAGGCTCTAGATTGGGATGATGGGGAAATGGGGGAACAGAACATGAGTGTGACGAATCTTTCCGTCAGCTTGTCAGAAGTAAAAAAACGCGGCAGAGGGAGAGTGCCGAATTTTCTGAGAGTGATGAAGAAATATTGGGTGTTCTATTTGATGATGCTCCCAGCCATTATTATTCTGATCATCAACAACTACATACCGATGTTAGGGACGGTAATTGCTTTTAAGGATATCAATTACCAGAAAGGCATTCTAGGCAGTGATTGGGTCGGGTTCTCGAACTTCAAATATTTATTCTCTACAGAGACGGCTTGGATCATTACAAGAAATACCCTATTGTACAACACTGCGTTTATTGTACTCACACTATTTTTTTCACTGGCTTTTGCGATTATGTTCAACGAAATGCGCAGCAGATGGCTATCAAAATTCCATCAGAGTGCAATGTTTCTCCCATATTTTCTTTCATGGGTCGTCGTCAGTTATTTAGTATACGGCTTTCTGAGTGCAGAGCACGGGTTCATGAACAAGACACTGCTTCCGTTCTTTGGGGTAGATCCAATTGAATGGTATTCGCAGTCGCAATATTGGCCGGGGATTCTAGTGATAGTAAAGCTGTGGAAAGAGATTGGCTATACGACGGTCATTTATATGGCTGCGATCATCGGCATAGATCACGAATATTATGAGGCTGCGCTGATTGATGGAGCTTCTAAATGGAAGCAGATACGCAAAATCACGCTGCCACTGATCAGTCCGGTTATTATCGTAATGACGCTGTTGCAGATTGGTAGGATTTTTAACGCAGACTTCGGATTGTTCTTTCAGGTTACTAGAAACGCAGGAGCACTATACTCCACTACGCAAGTTATCGATACCTATGTGTATCAAACCTTCCTGGCGATTGGTGATATTGGGATGTCCTCTGCCGCGGGTCTCGTTCAATCTGTTGTAGGATTTCTTCTGATATTCTTAGCGAATCTAGCCGTACGACGAATAAGTAAAGATGATGCATTATTTTAAAGGGAGGTGGGCGTGTTGAGCCAGACAGAAACTGCAATCGGGCCGTCGGGTCGTACAGGAAAGAGAACTAAACGGCAAAGACAACCCAATGAAATTTCTAATATCTCCAATTTGTTAATTAATATATTCTTCTGGATTTATACAGCGATTTGTGTGGTGCCATTGATTCTCGTAATTATTGTATCGTTCTCAGATGAACAATCTGTTGTGCAGCACGGCTACAGCTTTTTCCCGAACAAGTGGGATATCTCGTCATATGAATTTCTGCTAAAAGATTACTGGCAAATCATAGATGCGGCTGCCGTTTCCTTATTTGTGACGGTGGTTGGAACGATTCTGAGTCTCGTAATTATGGCAATGTATGCCTACCCTATCTCACGTGGGGATTTTCCACATCGTAATTTCTTTTCGTTCTTTATGTTTTTTACACTTTTGTTTAATGGAGGCTTAGTACCTTGGTATCTAGTTTATACTCAAATGATGCATTTGAAGGATACGCTATGGATTCTAATTATGCCACTGCTGGTCTCAGCATTCTTTGTAATTATTTTACGAACATTTTTTGCAAATACAATCCCGCCAGCACTGGTTGAGTCTGCTAAAATCGACGGGGCACCGGAGTTTCGGATCTTCGTTCAAATCATTCTGCCTTTGTCGTTACCGGTGCTAGCTACAGTAGGATTATTTCAGACCTTGGCGTATTGGAATGACTGGTATCTCAGCTTGATCTTCATTTCACCCGAAGGGCATGTCAATCTACAGTATTTAATGTATAAGACGATGTTGAACGTTCAGTTCCTGACTGCAAGCCCTCAAGCGATGGCTGCCTTAGCTGCACAAGGTGTAGAAATCAATCTGCCGACCGAGACGGTAAGAATGGCAATGGCTGTTATTGGGATCGGTCCTATCGTATTCGTTTACTCCTTCTTTCAAAAGTATTTTATCAAAGGGCTTACGGTTGGTGCTGTTAAAGGCTAATGAGGATTGGAATGGCTTCATTCGGCGCTCTATGCAAGTGTGTGAACGTCCGATTCAGCATATATAAATATTTTGAGGGAGGTTATGGTGTACATGAAAGCTATTCGAACAAGCGCACTATTAACGCTGATGCTTATCGTGGTACTCAGTCTTAGCTTAGCTGGATGCGGAGGAAATAATGAAGGGGCTTCACCAGCGCCAAGTGAAAATGCAACCGCTACTAATGCTGCGGCAACAGATGAACCCGCTGCAGATCCAACAGCCGAACCGGAAAAGAAATTAGATCCTTATACTGTTAAGTTAATCTATGTCGGTGCCGTTCAAAAGGATGAGCAAGTTGTAGAAGACGCTATCAATAAGCTTCTGGAACCTAAAATTAACGCCAAATTGGATATCGCACCGATCGACTGGGGTCCATGGGACAATGATGTTAATCTGAAGATTGCCAGTCAGGAGAAATTCGATATTATTTTTACAGCCCAATGGAAAAATTATGTAACCAATTCAGCTAAAGGTGCTTACCTCCCACTTAATGATGATAACGGCAAGTACGGTAATCTATTAAATGAATATGGCCAAGGGATTCTTAAAAATCTCGACCCGCAATTCTTAAAAGGTTCTGCGATCAATGGTGTGAATTATGCTGTTCCTACGAATAAGGAGCTAGCAGCACAAGGCGGGATCGTTTATCGCTCCGATATTGCGGATGAACTAGGCATTGATATGTCGAATGTAAAGACCATTCAAGAATTGGATGCCGTGCTCAAAGTAGTAAAGGAGAAGAGACCAGACCTAACCCCACTGTACTTCAAACAAGGAGAGACCTTTAATTCCCAGTACATGGCGCAATACGATACGCTTGGTGATGCTTCAATTCCGGGCGTTCTGCTTAAGGATTCATCGGATATTAAAATTCTATCCATGATTGAACTGGACCGTTATAAAGAAATCATCAAGCTTACTCGTGAATACATGAAGAAAGGTTACATTAACAAAGATGCGGCCGTGGCCACAAATTCTACACAAGATGCAATGAAGGCCGGTAATGTCTTTATGACAGTACAATCACTTAAACCTGGTAAAGATAGTGAATTGGCTAATGCTACAGGTTTGGTCGGAAAACTGAAACAAATTGCTTTTAACGAACCGACGATTTCTACTAGTGATGCAGCAGGATCAATGTTAGCGATCTCCGCTTCCTCGGGTGATCCAGCTCGTGCCATGATGGTATTAGATCTTTTGCACACGGATAAAGAAATCAATAATCTGCTCGTATTTGGTGTAAAAGGTGTCCATTATGATGTCGTTAGCGGCGATACGATTAAAGCTACTGAAAAAACGGGTGACTATAATACTGCTGCCGCCTGGATGCTTGGAAGCCAATTCCTGAATCCTGTATGGGAAAGTGAAGCTCCAGACAAATGGGAGCAATTCAAGGCCTTCAACTCCAAAGGTAAAGCTTCTGTTGCACTCGGTTTTAACTTCGATGCATCCTCTATGAAGACTGAAATAGCAGCTTGTAAAGCTGTAATGGATGAATACGACATCAGTTTGGATACGGGTTCTGTTGATCCCGATACCGTATTGACTAAGTACGCCGACAAGCTGAAGAAAGCCGGACTTGATAAGATTATTGCAGAGAAACAAAAACAACTAGATGTTTTCTTAGCTGCTCAAAAATAAATACTTTAATTGAAACTAAAAGGCTATCTCCGGCATGATGATTACTGTGCTGGGGATAGCCTCTATTGTGCGTTCGATGAATAGGTTAGCGGAAAGAAGTATCTATTTTCTGTGCCATCTGAATGGCAAGTGACCAAGCCTGCCCGGGATCTAGCTTACCTTGCTCGGCTTTGGTTAAATACTCGAGCATATTTGTTTCTACATCGGCGTGGTGCGGGCCGTAGTAGGTGGGAACTACTTCTTGTGCTGCTGTAGAGAGGACACGTCCAACCTCAGAATTGGGAAAATAAGGATCAGACAGGTTATGGATCTCGGGATCATCATAAATTTCGGGCGTGGAGGGAAATGCCCCTTCTGACTTAAATGAAATTAGCTGTTGTGCGGGCTCGGTTAACCATTTGATAAGCGCGAATGACTCCTCTGGATGACTGCCTGTTCTAGGCAAGGTAAGGACGGAACCTCCTCGATTAGCGCTATTTCCTGGGATGGTCGTTACATTCCATAATCCGCTGGCTGTTGGAGCACTACTCTTGATATGATCAATCATCCAAGCCGGACAGAGCATCACTGCAAAGTCGCCGTTTAGCAGACCTGCGCCCCAGCGCTGTGTATCTACAGCAATACCTGCGGATAGATTCAGCCGCAGAGCTTGAATTGCAAAGTCCCAGGCCCCTTTTACTGCTGGATTATTTCCTATGATCAGTTCTTGTGTAGTGGGGCTGTAATATTGAAGCTTGGACTGGCGTAAAAGGGTTAGATAAAGATTCTCTAAGTCATTGACAAAGGCTTTGCCTGTTGCCTTATGAACTCTAGTGCCTGCCTTGAGGAATTGATCCCAAGTTTGGATTCGCTTTGCTACTTCCTCTGGTTTGGTAGGGAGTCCAGATAATGCGAAAATGTCAGTCCGGTACAACATAGCGTAGGGACCAATATCAGTCGGTAATCCGAAGATGAAATCATTACCGAGCACCTCCTGCCACTTCCAACTCAGAAATTGATCCTTCAGACCATTCGCTCCAAATGTAGTAAGGTTATAAAAATAATCGGGGAACTGCTTGAAACGATCCAAATAGCTAATATCAATGGCCGCCACATCAGGGGAGCTATATCCTGCTGCGAATGAAGTCTGCAGCTTGGCGGGAAGCTGTGTGGAGGTAGAGGTCTGAATATGAATTTCTAGCTCGGGATGCTGCGTTTGATACTCGGCTATAAGCGGCTCAAGACCCGATCCTGCGGTAAGCCAGATGTTCAGCTGGATCGGGTCTTGCAGGTCGATATCTTCCTTGGAAGGAGAGATCTGGCAACCGCTTGTATGAAGAAGCAATCCAAAGCTTAACAGGACAGTCATCAACTTAGTATTCACATGCAAGAGAACGCACCTCGTCTTCATTTGTTGTGCTTCTGAAATTCCTGAGGAGTCATACCCATGTATTTCTTGAATATGAGGCTGAAGTACGCAGGATCTTTAAAGCCAACTAATTCGCTAACTTCGTAAACTTTGAACGTAACATTATTTAGCAGCTCTATTGCTTTTTGAATACGAAGCTTGGTAAGAAAACTGGAGAAGCATTCTCCTACATCGTCTTTGAACAGACGGCCCAGATAGGTTGGATTCATGTATAATTCATCTGCAATCATTTTGAGAGAGAGGTTCTCTTGGAGTCGCGAATTCATTGCCTCAATCATCATTGAGATTGCCCTGCGAGTAGCCTTCACCTGTAGTTGTTCCGTAAGCTGTGGGGAAGCTGAGCACATGGATACATCACTATAATAGATAACGGGTCGGGTACTATTCTTTTTGAGCTGTTGGCACGCCTGCAGACTCTCATGATAAGCTGTTGCGAGGGCTCCAAGATCATAGTGAGGGTTGGAGACACCCGCGCTGAAAGGCGATTTCAAGATGCTAGACAGCTTTATCATCATTTCCTGAGTAAGCGCCTCATCGATTCTTTCGGATTGTTCATGGGGATAAAACAACATGATTATCGCTTCTTGCTCCTCTTGAATGCCGACAACGTTAGCGTATAGCGCAAAACACTCTTCTAATATATTGATTACCGCTGCATACATCACTTGTTCGGACCAGTATTGTGGCATAACATCACCTAGGTGATTTACAGTTACGACGACAAATGAATGAAAGGGTGGTATGAGCTGTTCTTCAAAATAAGGCAATGGAATGCCATAAAGTAGATCTGAAAGACGTTTCTCTCGCAGATTCTTTTCTCGCAGCTGCGATACTTGCCTATGTTGCTTTTTCAATTCCAGCCGTTCGTACACACTTGTTACGACTTCGAGAATATTTTCGACTGAGTTTGGTTTGACCAGATATTCTCGTACACCGTACCGAATGGCTTGGCTGGCATAGGAGAAATCCTGATAACCTGTGAGCAGAACCGTTTCAGTGTCAGGATAACATTCATGGATATGCTTAGAGAGCTCGAGTCCATCCATGCCGGGCATTCGTATATCTGATATTACGAGATCGACTGCCTGCTCTTTTAACAGTTGTACAGCTGCTAATCCATTCTCTACTGAACCAATGATGCTAAAATTCTGGTTCGCATTTCCCAGCATTTCTGACAGAGAACGTCGAACAAAACTTTCGTCGTCAACAATTAACACATTCATCACTTCGCCCCCTACCCTTGATCGAACTGTAATGGAACAGTGACTTTTACTAGTAAGCCTCCGAGATCGCTTGTGGATAAATGAAGGCCAAATCCATGTCCATAGATTAGTTCTATACGATGATTCAGATTGGAGAGACCAATACCGGTGTGAAGCAGCTTCTCCGGAGTGACCTCACCACTGATTAAGGCCTCTGCCATTCTTGCCTCGCTCATGCCTTCTCCGTTATCTTCTACTGTTAGCACAAGTGAGGTGCCTTCACTATAAGCTCGAATACGTATGAGCCATACTTCCCGTAGCGTAGGTTCAAGTCCATGCGTGATAGCATTCTCTACAAGGGGCTGAAGGGTTAGCTTCATAAGCTGCCGATTCATGACCTCAGGATTCACATGTAGATCAACCTGTAGTTTGTCCTCGTATCGTAGCTTTTGCAGATAAATGAATCGTTCTAATTGTTGTAAATCCTCCTCTACCGTAACAAATTCTGATCCACGATCAATGCTGTAACGAAGTAAATCGCTTAGTGCGAGCACCATCTGTGACTCTTCTCTCATGCGTTTATTAGCTAGTGACCAATAGATGGTATTCAAAGTGTTGTAGAGAAAATGAGGGCGGAATTGTGCTTTAAGAGCTACGATCTGAGCTTGTTTTTCAGTGATTTGTTTGCTTGAGAGGTCAGCAATTGTATGGTCCAGGTTTTGAAGCATGGAGTTATAGCTTGAGTATAGAATAGCCATTTCTTTGTTCATGGTTGTTTTTACAAACGGCAGTGTGGTTCCGCGTTCAACGTTGCTTAGCTTGGTTGCAAGATTACGAAGCGGTTTAGACAGTGTCCAAGAGAAAAAGAAGGTGAACAATAGCGCTGCGGCCATCCCCAACAAGCCAATTAAAATAATATTTCTGCGAATGCCATTTAAATCTTTAACAGCTTCTTTAGAATCAATGTAAGCAAAAACGCTCCACTCGCTGTAGGGGGAATAGGCGTAGGATACGTACATATTGCGGGAGTTTATGGTATGTGGGATGATTCGTGCTTTATGGTTGCTGAACTGATTTAGAAGTCTATCATCCATATACAGCCCAATCTCATTTGGATCGGTGGAATAGACAATGGTGTTGAAGGAATCAACAATTTGGATTTTCTCATTCTTACCAAGGTGAAATTGGCTGACAGCGTTATGGATGACCTCCACAGGAAGGACAAGAAATAGAGTTCCTAAACGATTTAGAGCATTCCAATTATTAATTTGCCTAGCTCCCATGACCACAGGGATCGTACCGTTCTGCCATACATCTGCACCAAACCAGACCATACGGCCGTTATTCTGAGCGATAGCCGGAAACCAATAGGCGCTGCGGATTTCCCTCTCGCTGTCCCAGATTACTTTTAAGGAACTGCTATTGGTATATACCTGATTATCTGAAAGTCCGAGCAGCTTGAACTGGATATCATAGTTGATGGAACGTGTCTGTTGATCTATGTAGCGGGTGATATCCATAGCGTCTGTATGAGGGGTGCGGGATTCTGCTAAGTCTCCCAGTGTTTCTTGAATCAAGGGACTGAACATAATCGTAGATGAGAGTTTGTCGTTATCTTGAAGAATAGCGTCCATTTTACCTTGAAGCTGTTTGACGGATTCTAGAATATATTGGTTCGACCGGTTAAGAACAGCTTGGGATGACGAACGGTAGGATAAAAAAATTGTAAAGGCTACGATAGTAAAGATGATTAGTGAGAAACCTATGATTAATTGAACGAGGATGGAGATTTTCTTGGACATGTCATCACCCGCATGAAAAGATATTCTTCCATACATTGTAACAAAAGCAAATGAAAGCGAATATACCTTGCCGTAAAATACACATATTTATATGGATAATCTCATATTTTTCGGGTAGCGGATGAAAGGCTGTCTTTGCTTGTTTTAATACTGGGTTAATCTTTCTTTACTTTAAAATGAAACTTTTTGCGGTCGGATGCGTCTAATACTATGTTTTGTTATAACGAACGTGGCAAAAAGCAATTCTTCCGCTCCGCTGAGAGCGGTTGCGTTTTTGCGGGGAATATAAGAGGAGTATGAAAAAGACAGAGACCTACTTATATTTACAAATAGGAGCAGAGGAGTCATATCATGGATTTAAAGAAATTAACGTTAGTTGCTGTTTTGGCCATATCTCAGGCCGCCTCGGCAGTGCCGGCTTTTGCTGAAGCTGGCAATAATACCTCAGGTAATACGAATGCAGTAGGAGCAGCAGCTACATCTGTTATGGATGTAATGCCAGAAGCTACTGATCCATTGCCGCCAATGCCAACTGAGGTACCAGGGGGAGTAGTATCACCTACACCAACTCCAACTCCAATTCCTGGAGGGACAACTGAACCTACGACAACGACTGAACCTACGACAACAACCGAACCTACATCAACAACTGTACCAACTGCTACGCCGATTCCTACTGCCACACCTGAAACCACTACACAGCCTACACCAACGGATGGTGTTCGTGCTGCAGCTAGTAATCAGCTTGTACTTATGATGAACAGCAACAAAATGTACCAAAACGGCGTTGAATATTTGGCTAATCAGCCAATGGCCGTGAAGAATGGGGTCTCATACGTTTCGATCCGAGCTATGGTAGAACGCGTAGGTGTGAAATACATTTACGATTATAAAACGAAAGAGACCATTGTTACCAAAGGAAGCGACGTAATGCGCTTTAAGACGGACAGTAAGATTTATTCCGTTAATGGTAAAAATGTGACGATGAAAGGTCCTGCTTATCAATTCAAGGGTACATTCATGGTTCCTTTGACGTCCATCACCGGGGCATTAGGCATTCCTTATACCGTTGATAACGTGCAAAAACGAGTGATTCTTACGCTGAACACGAAGCCAAAAGCTTCTTTTACAGTGCCAACTGAAATTTATGCTGGTGATCGTGTGAATTTCGTGACTTCCAGCTCTTCACCGAATGGTACGGCCATTGTCGATCAAAGCTGGGAAGGAAATAAGCAAGATATCTATGATACACCAGGATTTTATGTAGTATCCTATTCCGTTATGGATGCGAATGGACAGTGGAGTGATCCTTACTCTGTGACCATCAATGTACTTAAACCAAATACACCGCCAGTCGCTAATTTCACGACAGACAAAGATTCTTACAAGATGGGTGAAATGATCACTTATTCGGATCTGAGCAGCGACCCAGACGGTGATCCAATTGAAGTGACTTGGACGAACAAAGCAGAAGCTTTCTTTACACCAGGTCCAGCAACAGTCGCTATTCAAGTAAAAGATTCACATGGCGCAATCAGCACTTTTGAGAAGACCATTAATATTTCAGATGAAGTCTTGTACAGTAAAGAAGATTTCTATAGATTATTCGGTGCTCCAGGTAGCGTATTTAACATCGACGGATCGATGGTTCCAACTTGGCAGAAGGTAGCCTATAATCTCTCTTCTGAGCCTTATACCCTTATCCGCAGTAACAGTCCAGAAACAGTGAATACGGAAGGGATTACTTACAAAGAAACATCATTCGGCGGAACTCGCTTCTTGGTTCACCACAAGAATAATATGAATATTAAAACGAAGGTGTATGTGATTGCTAAGAATAACAATCTGTACCCTACGACAATTACAACAGAGTATGTAGGCTTTGGCGGTCCAAGTTCATTTCCAGAAGGCACTGGTAAAATGTCTGTAGAACGTTACTGGAAGTCTATGATTACTAGGGAACATTATAAGACAACGGTCCTTCAGCCAGGAGAAAGCGTCTCGATTCTTACGGATCTAAACAAAATTGCCATGAAACCAGGAGAGATTGTATCCCTCCAAGCGGATTTATTTAGCGATTATCCTATTGAATATAATGTCATGATGATCGAAGCGAATAAAGATCCTCTAACTACACTTCCTACACTTCCAATATTGGATCGTGATGGGGTGCATAACCGAGGAACTTATGCTGATTCTACACGCATCATCACGGTTACCGACGAAGTAGGAACAACTCCTGCGAGACTTCTTCTTGGTGACAATTTGAGTGATTTGAATTTGACCGGTGTAGACCCAATGAATGGTACTGAAGCATCCAATGCAGGTAATTTCGGCGTGTTATACAAAATTAAATTCGATCGTGTTGCACCTAACTCATTGATTACATTTAATCCACGTGGCGGTAATTACATGGGACCTGTCATGGTTAATGGTCAAATTGTACACATGCCGACATCGGGAAGTCTCTCATCGGCTGACATGAACAGTGTGATTTATCGTACTGGTGATTATGGCGGCTCCGTGGAGATCTTGTTTACAGCAGCTTCCGGTAGTAACTTGCCGGTGAATTTCCTGGTTACACCACTGCCAGCGAAGAAATAACAAAAGGTCAATCCTTTAAGTTTTTTGGGATTCACCTGAAATAAAAGTCCGGCTGAATATTCCGCTAAGGAATACACAGCCGGACTTTTTGTGTTTAAATGTATGATTTTACTCTGATGAGCGCTCATACGCTTGGTTGTTTCATTGACGGGGCATTTATTTTGGGGCATTATTAAGAGAGTGAAGCATAAATGAAATGAACTGAAATGTTATGGGAGATGAGCGTATGCTGTCGACAGAACAAATATTAGAGGTCATGTCGGGGCAAGGTCTGCGAATCACCGACCAACGCAAAACGCTTGCCAAGTTATTCGGCGAGAATAAGGGTTATTTGTCAGCGAAGGATGTCTATGAGCATATGGGCCGCAAGTATAGCGGACTTAGCTTTGATACCGTGTACCGTAATCTGCGTGTAATGGAAGAGCTTGGTGTACTTGAACAAATCGTCTTCGAAGACGGAGTGAAATTCAAGGGAAGCTGTAATCATCAGGATCACCATCATCATATGATCTGCCTTCAATGCGAGAAAACCTACCCGATTAATTTCTGCCCGATGAATTTAACGGATACACCTGATCAATTCCGGGTAGTCAAGCATAAATTTGAGGTGTTCGGTTATTGCAAAGAATGTGAAGAGAACCGGGAAGAAGAACTAGTCGCAGCAGCTAATCACAAAAAAGGGGTCTAAGGATGGCTACCCTTCGTAGAACGATTCAGGCTCCTATTCGGGTGTACCGCAAGTACATTTCCCCGATTAAGCCTGCTACTTGTCGCTTCTATCCAACCTGCTCGGCCTATGCTCTGGAAGCTATTGAAGTCCATGGTCCACTTAAAGGTTCATGGCTTGCTGCCAAGCGGATTGCTAGATGCCATCCCTTCCATCCAGGGGGACTTGATCCGGTTCCACCTCTTGAGGAACACCCGACCAAGAAGGATTCTGCTCGTGCGACTTGACATGAGCCCTTGCCATTGGGTATATTCACAGGTAATAGTATGAATTCCGAGGAACGGATGAGTAAATCGGTACGTCCATTACAGAGAGCCGGAGCGAGCTGAAAGCCGGTATGGTGCGTTAGATTGAATATGGTCCGGGAGGAACTGTGTTCGAGCGGGAACTGCAATTGATGTTCACGTAAGATAACGGCGTGTTCCAGCGTTAATGGACAGTTCCCGAGAGGGAACTGGCGAAGCCTGTTCTCTGTGAAGAGACAGGAAATTTGGGTGGTATCGCGTGAGTTATACTCTCGCCCCATTATAGGGGCGGGAGTTTTTTGTCTTTTTATGAAAGAAAGGATGATTAATCAATGAGCGAGAAGAAAACTTTTTACTTAACTACACCTATCTACTATCCGAGTGATAAGCTGCATATTGGACATGCTTATTCTACCGTAGCTGGAGATGCCATGGCCCGCTACAAACGTCTACGCGGCTATGATGTAAGGTATCTTACAGGTACAGACGAGCATGGTCAAAAAATTGAACGGAAGGCAGAGGAAGCAGGTAAAACCCCTCAGCAGTTCGTAGATGACATCGTTGTTGGCATTAAAGAATTATGGCGCAAGCTAGACATCTCCAATGATGACTTTATCCGTACTACGGAAGAACGTCATAAAAAGGTTGTTCAGGATATTTTTGATCGACTGCTCAAGCAAGGTGACATCTATAAAGGCGAATACGAAGGCTGGTACAGTATTCCAGATGAAACCTTTTATACCGAAACGCAATTGGTTGATATCGTTCGAGATGATAATGGCGTAATCATTGGTGCAAAAAGCCCTGATAGCGGCCATCCCGTTGAGCTGGTGAAGGAAGCGAGTTATTTCTTCCGGATGAGTAAATATGCAGATCGATTGCTGAAATTTTATGAGGAGAATCCGGAATTTATTTTGCCGGAATCCCGTAAGAACGAAATGATCAATAACTTTATCAAGCCTGGTCTGGAGGATCTTGCGGTTTCCCGTACGACTTTCGATTGGGGTGTTAAGGTTAAAGGCGACGAAAAGCATGTAGTGTACGTATGGATTGATGCGTTGACAAACTACATTACTGCTTTGGGTTACGGTTCTGAGGATGGCAGTCTGTACGATAATTTCTGGCCTGCAGATGTACATATTGTGGGCAAAGAAATCGTCCGTTTCCATACCATTTACTGGCCAATCATTCTAATGGCGCTGGGTGAGCCTCTTCCGAAAAAGGTGTTTGCGCATGGCTGGCTGCTTATGAAGGATGGCAAAATGTCGAAATCCAAAGGGAACGTAGTTGATCCGGTTACACTGATTGATCGTTACGGCCTGGATGCGCTGCGTTATTACCTGCTACGGGAAGTACCATTTGGTTCGGATGGTACATTCACACCGGAAAGCTTTGTAGATCGGGTTAACTATGATCTTGCTAATGACCTTGGTAACCTGTTGAACCGGACAGGTGCGATGGTAGAGAAGTATTTCGGTGGAGAGCTTCCAGCGTATGAAGGAAATGTAACAGCATTTGATGGTGAGCTTCAAGCTGCGGCAGAGAATACTTATGCCAAAGTAGAAGAAGCGATGGAAAAAATGGAGTTCTCCGTAGCGCTAACAGCTATCGGGATCTTTATCAGCCGCACCAATAAATATATTGATGAGACACAGCCTTGGGTGCTTGCTAAGGATGAGAGCAGAACAGCTGAGCTCGCTTCCGTAATGAGACATCTTGTGGAAGGTCTTCGCACCGCTTCCATTCTACTGCAGCCGTTCTTGACGCAAACCCCAGCGAAGATTTGGGAACAGCTTGGCATCGAAGTTGGTGAATTAACGACATGGGACAGCGGTAAGACCTTTGGTCTGATTCCGGCAGGAACAAAGCTGGTGAAAGGCAACCCAATCTTCCCACGCCTGGATGTGGAGCAAGAGGTAGCTTATATCGCCGAAGCCATGGGCGCTGGTAAACCGGCTGCTGAAGCGACCGAAGCAGCACCTGCGGCTCCTGCGGTATCCGAGCCTGAGGAAGAGCATAAAGAAGAGATCGGTATCGACGATTTCGCCAAGGCTGAGCTTCGGGTAGCTCAGGTCATTGCAGCTGAGCCTGTGAAGAAAGCCGACAAGCTGCTGAAGCTGCAGCTGGATCTGGGTTATGAGCAGCGTCAAGTCGTTTCTGGTATTGCGAAGTTTTACACACCGGAAGAGCTGGTAGGCCAAAAAGTGATTTGTATTGTGAACCTGAAGCCAGTGAAACTGCGTGGAGAATTGTCCCAAGGGATGATTTTAGCGGCTTCTAAAGGTGACCAGTTAACCATCGCTACAGTTCCAGACAGCATGCCTAATGGAGCTATTGTGAAGTAAGACTTGTTATGTACAACATATAAATGAAAATCTATATTAAGAAAGGGAGTGCTCCTTCAGCCGGGTAGGCTGTGGGAGCATTCCTTTTTTCAACGTATAAGCAGGGATAAAATTCAGAATCTTCTTATTAGGATTTATGGTTGACTTATCGTAATGATTACTATTATACTTCTAATAGTAAAGATTACGATTTGAGAGGGAGATCAATTTAATGGTTGCTATGAAGTCACGAATAAGTCTGCTTATACTTGCATTGGTGCTTGTATTTACACTCACTGCATGTGGACCTAAGAGCAGTGGAAATATAGTTGAAGGGAAAGTAAATGTTGTAACTACTTTTTATCCTATTTATGAGTTTACTCGGGAAATTGGTGGAGATGATATAAATGCCATTAATCTGCTTCCGGTTGGTGTAGAGCCGCATGATTGGACACCACGCAGTCAGGATATTGTCAACACCTCTAAAGCGCAATTGTTCTTGTACAATGGAGCAGGGCTTGAGGGATGGGTTCCTAATTTTCTAAAAGGACTTGATAGTAGCAGTAAAGTGGAAGCTGTTGAAGTAAGTAAAGGCGTTGATTTAATAATGACCGATGAAGATGACGGACATGATCATGGGGGAAGCGGCGAAGAGAATCATCATGAAGATGATGCTGATCATAATAGCCATTCTTCTGGGGACAGCCTTCATACGGACCCGCATACATGGGTAAGTCCGAAATCAGCGATCATCATGGCGCGCAATATAAATGAAAGCCTTCAATCTGTGGATCCGGAGCATAAAGATGGTTATGAAGAGCGTTACAATAAGCTTGCTGAACGTTTACAGGCTTTGGATAGTAAATTTGAACAGGAGCTTACCAAACTGCCTAACCACAAAATTGTAGTTTCGCACCAAGCTTTTGCCTATCTTGCCCGTGACTATAAGCTTGAGCAGCATGCGATTATGGGATTATCCCCAGATGCTGAGCCGCGTGGACAAGATTTAGTAAACCTGGCGAAGATGGTTAAAGAGGAGAAAATTCAATACATCTTTTTTGAAGAGCTTGTCTCCGATAAACTGGCTAAGACGTTAGCGGCTGAAGCTGGTGTGTCTACTATGGTACTTAATCCAGTAGAGGGCCTTACTACGGAGCAAGAAAAGAACGGGGATAACTACTTCACCTTGATGGAGAAAAATTTGCAAAACCTGATTATGGCTTTACAATAAAAAGGAAAGTATAAGGAAAAGGCGGTGCTAAAGCATGCAATCGGTATCCTTGGACTGCCATCAGCATATCATCGATATACAGGATCTTTCTTTTTCATATGGTGAACAGAAGGTGATCTCGAATCTTAACTATAGCGTAAGAGAACGAGACTTCCTTGGTATCATTGGTTCTAATGGCGCTGGTAAAACAACACTGATGAAGATGATCGTCGGTTTGCTTCCGGCTAGCAGTGGTGAAATCAAATTATTCGGAACGCCTGTCCGTAAGTTTAAAGACTGGGAACGGATAGGTTATGTTCCACAAAAGAACGCCTTCAACCCGCTGTTTCCAGCAACGGTGCGTGAAGTAGTACTATCTGGTTTGTATAACAATAAGAATCTTATTCGAAGAGTATCTAAGGCTCAGCATCGTCAGTGCGAAGATGCACTGGAAGTGATGCGAATACAGGATATTGCGGAGAAAAGAGTAGGCCAGCTGTCAGGCGGCCAGCAGCAACGTGTATTTTTAGCACGTGCGCTGATCAACCATCCGGATCTTCTGATTTTGGATGAGCCTACAGTCGGTATTGATGCTGAATCACAAGCAGGGTTCTTTGATTTAATTACACATATGCACGCCCATCATCATATGACATTTCTAATGGTGTCGCATGATATTGACATGATTAAGAATTACTTAGGGAATGAACCTGTGCAAACGAACGGTAAGATTAACTTTTTCTCCCGACACTCTCATGATTTGCAGAATTGTACAGAGGAGAACCTGCAGCACACGCTCTCTTAGGTCATAGTTGAGGGTGCCCTCGATTATTGGGGGCGTACATAGAGCTGGAGAGTGGAAATTAGAGATAATTATTCATTGTTTGGTGGCATTTCTATGATCTCAATCTTAATCTAATCCTTTCCGTATCTAAATAATGTGGCGCTGTAAGCGTGCCCCGTAAGGGGCGAAAGAGATCTTACCTCGCGCCATCTAAGTTCAGTAACCCCACCTCTACGCCAGTTGTCTTGACGGGTGTCCAGAGGGCAGAGCCCTCCCAAACCCTCCCTTGGAAGGGAGGGTTTGGGAGGGATCGAAAAAAGGTTTTAATAAAGCTTCTAAAAAAGTTTCAATTGTTCTACGGAGGAGAGTTAAAGTTGGAAATTCTATTTAGCGATTTTTTTCAGCGAGCGCTTGCGGGCGGTCTTCTGATTGGCATTACAGCGCCGCTTATAGGCGTTTTTCTTGTGCTCAGACGTTTATCTATGATTGGGGACACGCTGGCTCACGTCACGATAGCTGGTGTGGCCCTTGGTTTTTTAACAGGATTCTACCCGCTGGGAGCAGGTCTTATTTTTGCAGTGGTGGCCTCCTTTGCGATAGAGAAGCTTCGCAAGGCTTATAAGAGTTATGCAGAGCTCTCGATCGCGATAATTATGTCGGGCGGTGTGGCTTTAGCCTCACTCTTTTTCACCTTAGGAAAAGGTTATAATGCAGATGTTATGAGTTACTTGTTCGGTAGCATTTATACGCTGGACAATACCGATTTAGTCGTAGTAGGGATCGTAACAATAGCAGTTGTAGTAGTAGTTACGATGTTCTTTAAGGAATTCTTTTTGCTTAGCTTTGAAGAGGATGCAGCGAGTGTCAGTGGACTTCCAGTGAAGTTGCTTAACATGTTAATTACCATTCTGACGGCGCTTGTAATCAGCACAGCGATCAAAATTGTCGGATCATTGCTGGTATCAGCTCTACTGACCATTCCGGTTGCCATCAGCTTATTGTTGTCTCGAAGCTTTAAATCCTCGGTCATTCTATCCGTCATCATTTCGGAAATTGCTGTTGTAGGCGGACTAGTAGTTGCAGGAGTTTGGAATCTGGCCCCTGGTGCTACCATTGTGCTTTTACTCATATCACTATTAGTATTGACTTTGATTGGTAAAAAGGGTTTGCCAGCATAAACAGCGAATAAAATATAGGGTATGCCCTGAAGTGACTCGAATGCTGGAAGGAGAGCCGCTACCTTGTCTAATATCAATGCAGGAATAGCCTTAGCAGCAGGTGTAGCATCGTTTATATCACCTTGCTGTTTACCGCTTTACCCCTCTTATTTATCGTATATTACCGGATTATCCGTTCAGCAATTGAAGTCAGGCAGCAATACCAAAGAGGTCCGTATCCGCACAATAACCCATACATTGGCATTTATTTTAGGTTTTTCAGCGGTTTTTTACACACTGGGATTTGGTGCAGGACTATTCGGACAATTCTTTAATGGACAGCGTGATTTAATCCGGCAATTATCGGCGATTCTGATTATTGTGATGGGATTATTTTTGCTTGGGATCTTTCAGCCGCAATTTTTACTTCGTGAACGTAAGCTCGATTTAAAATGGAAGCCGGCGGGTTATGTGGGATCCTTTATTTTTGGGATCGGTTTTTCAGCGGGCTGGTCTCCATGTATTGGACCGATTCTGACCGCGATTATCGCACTTTCTGCAAGCGAGCCTGGCACGTGGTTCACGTTAATTACGGCTTATAGCATCGGGTTCGCATTGCCCTTCTTTGTGTTAGCCTTCTTTCTTGGAGGCGCCAGACGTATCCTTAAATATTCAAATGTGCTGATGAAGATTGGTGGCGTTCTCATGGTATTTATGGGCGTTCTGCTCTTTACAGATCAAATGTTTCGGATCACTGTGTGGCTGCAGGGAATTACACCTGATTGGCTCATTTTTTAGGTGAAATAATCAATCCCTGCTTCTGGAAAATGTTCGAATATCCGCTCTGTGATAAACTCTCGCAGGGCGGTTTGTTGTTCATCGGGATAGACATATTTATTTTGTCCCCATCGGCCCCATTTCTTCTTACGCTTCTCCATGTCCATCTCTAGCTTGGATTTGGGATAGCGCTTTTCTATTATCGTCTTAGCGGTTTTGGTGAATCGATGCTGAATCATTTCGAAGGTTAATCCTTTTCCAACTTCAGGGGGGAGGGTCTGGGCTAACTTAGCCAGTAGCTCTGCGTAGCCTTCTTGCCAGCCGTCATACCAAATAATTGGAGCAATGATAAAGCCAAGCGGATAACCCGCCCGTGCTACCTTACCAGCGGCTTCAATACGTTCCTCGAAGCGGGAGGTGGCAGGCTCAAAGTTTTTAATTACATAATCTGCATTCACGCTAAAGCGAACTCTGGTATGTCCGTTATGCTCCAAAGCAAGCAATGGTTCAACATGTTGGTATTTGGTCACAAAGCGCAGACGGCCAAGGGGCTCTTTTGCCATAAATGTAATTAGCTCTGCTAGAGAGCCGGTGATATGTTCCAGTCCAACCGGATCTGAAGTACAGGCTGCTTCAAAAGTCGTGATTTCTGGATTGCGCTCCTCAATATATTTTTTGGCAGCATCTATAATGTCACCTGTGTTTACATATACGCGAATGTAGGGCTTTGCCCCTAAGGTGGTCTGCAAATAGCAATAATGGCAGTGCCCCATACAGCCGGTGGCAATGGGAATAGCATAATCAGCCGATGGCTTGGATTGGTCAAATTTCAAAGTTTTGCGTAGGCCGACAACAAGCGTCCTTTTGGCAATTTTATATTGCTCGACCTCAGTTTCACCAGGGAAATTCATAATACGATTATGTGATGTGGTCATACGATAGGGGATATCGTTAGCTTTTACCCATTCCATAATTTGTTCACCTTTAGGGTAATTTAAAGCATTCGGTTCAAAAAAAACAAGCTCTGGAAGAAAAAGAGCAGTAGGTTTTCTGGGTCTTTTTACAGCAGAGGGCTCTGGCGTCACTATAGTCATAAATTCACGCTCCTTTTGAATGACGAGTATGTTTATTATGTCTAACTCAGCCCCAATAGAAGCATGGCAAACATGTGCAACTCATCTGTAAGTTCCTTTGAAGGACTTGCCAAGGTGCGTTAGAAACATGTATCATTGTTAGAGCAAGGTTTGGCCCGGCGCCATGCTCATTATAGAAAAGAGGTAAAGTTTAATGCCAACACCCAGCATGGAGGATTATTTGGAGCGCATATACAAGCTCATAGATGAGAAAGGTTATGCGCGGGTCTCGGATATTGCCGAGGGACTGGAAGTACACCCCTCCTCTGTGACCAAGATGATCCAAAAACTGGATAAGGACGAATATCTCATCTATGAGAAATATCGTGGGCTTGTCCTAACCAACAAAGGGAAAAAAGTAGGAAAACGTCTGGTTGATCGTCATCAACTATTGGAGGAATTCCTCGGATTGATCGGAGTACAGCAGGAATACATTTATAATGATGTTGAAGGAATCGAGCATCACTTAAGTTGGGATTCGATTACGCGTATTGAAACATTGGTAGAATATTTCCGCCGCGATGAAGAACGTGTACAGACTTTATATGCGATTCACAACGAACTGACAAGCGATTCTTGAAATGTTTTTCCCGAAACGGATACTGTCCTAAAAGTTATGCGCAGCAAGGCTTTCGTGAGCATAATCAGTGGATAGTATAGCCGTTTCTATTTTGTTTAGTGCAACCTTTCCCAGTTTTTAGCGTCAAAACGGATACAGTCCTTTTAAAAATATAAGAGAGTATGAGTTTTATTCGATGCTTCTTATATTTTTTGCAGAGACAGAGACCACCTTCTTAGAAGAAGGCATTCTCTCATCTGCTTGAAGGATTTATCCGTTTTTTCTTATTTTTTGGATACATACTTTTTAGATTTGGGGAGGAATTATGAATTATCGTAAATGGATGTTGAGCTTGTTAGTACTTATGTTGTTTCTGCCTTTATGGTCTCCTGGTGCACGCGCGGCAGCGGTGCAAATTACGATTGAACTGGATGGAGAGGCGCTGGTTAGTGATGTGCCTCCGTATATCACAACTTCCAATGTAACGATGGTGCCAATTAGTGTGATCAGTAAAGGATTAAATGCCGGCGTAGTATGGGATCAAAATAGTAAGACTGTAACGATCACTCAAGGAGATACGGTTCTCAAGCTGAGCAGTGGCCAGAAAAATGCATGGGTAAACGATGCTTCGATTGCGCTGGATACATCGGTGCAGATTAAGCAGGGGCGGGTAATGGTACCCATTCGTTTTGTAAGTGAGCAATTGGGACTGCAGGTGTTATGGGATCAGGTTAATAAGCATATTTCCTTGTTCTCCAACACTGAACCACCACAATCTGTCGATCCAGAAACACCAACGACACCAACGACACCAACAGTGCCGACGATACCTACTATTCCTGGTGGATCGACTAGTAAGGAAATGAAGGGCGCTTGGATCTCCACCGTATTCAATCTAGACTGGCCTTCAACGTCTTCGGCAGGAAATGAAGCGAAACAAAAGCAGGAGTTTGATAATCTGTTAGACAAGCTAAAGGCTGTTGGCTTTAATGCTGTATTTGTTCAGGTTAGACCTTCAGCAGATAGTCTGTATCCATCGACTTTAGTTCCTTGGTCTAAGGTATTGACGGGTACACAAGGGAAGAATCCGGGATATGATCCACTAAGCTATATGGTCAGTGCTGCGCATTCCCGCGGCATGCAGTTTCATGCTTGGTTCAACCCATTCCGTGCAACGACGGATGCTTCCACCTCAGCTTTAGCAAGTAACCATGTGGTAAAAGCACATCCAGAATGGATTGTGAATGCCGATGGTAAGAAATACATTAATCCAGGTATTCCGGAGGCTCGCCAACATATCATCGACACGGTGATGGAAGTGGTTAAAGGTTACGATATCGATGGTGTCCATTTGGATGATTACTTTTATCCTTCAAATGTTACTTTTGCCGATGATGCTGCCTATTCTACCTATAATACGAAAAAGCTTTCTAAATCGGATTGGCGCCGAGATAATATTAATGAATTTGTTCGTCAGTTGGGAGAACAGATTCATAAGGTAAAACCGAAGGCTTCTTATGGAATCAGTCCTTTTGGAGTATGGCGAAATATTAAAAATGATAGTACAGGTTCGGACACTAGTGCAGGGGTAACTGCTTACGACAGCATGTATGCGGATGTTCGGACATGGATTAAGCAGGGCTGGATTGATTATGTCGCTCCGCAAATTTATTGGAGTTTGTCCTTTAGCACAGCTCGTTATGACAAGTTAGTAGATTGGTGGGTAAAAGAAGTCGAGAATACGAATGTTAAACTCTACATCGGGTTGGCTGGTTATAAGGTCGGAGCCAGTGATCAAAAGGCTGAATGGCAGAGTGGAGATCAAATTATTAATCAGCTCAAATATAATGAGAAGTACGAAGAGGTTGCAGGTAGTATTATGTTTAGAGCGAATGACGTCGTAGTCCGCAATCCGTTCGGATTGTCGAGCTTACTGACCTTTTATTTTAAGTCCTAATAGTTTAGCTGTTATTCATAAGGAGTCATGAATGTTCCCCCGTGCTCATAGATAAGCAATAGAATCTATGGGAAACGGGGGATTTTTGTGTATGGAGATTAACGCAGTATTTGAAGGAGGAGGCGTAAAGGGGATTTCTCTTGCGGGAGCAGTTGAAGCTACGGAAAGGGCAGGCTGGACTTTTAAAAGAGTAGCAGGAGCCTCCTCAGGTTCGATTGTAGCCACTTTACTTGCAGCGGGCTATGAAGGGGAGGAAATGTGTCGGATAATCCAAGGAACATCCTTTTCATCGTTTCTGAAGCGAGGTCCCATTTACAATACGGCTATCGTTGGTCCTGCGCTGCGAGTATTATTGAAGAAAGGATTATATTCTGGGGAAGCCTTGGAGTCCTGGATAAGAGCATTATTACTGAAAAAGGGAATCATCACCTTCCGTGATCTGCCTGCCGGTAAATTATCTATCATCGCCTCCGATATCACAAATGGAAGGATATTGGTCTTGCCAGATGGCTTGGAGCAGTATGGGATCTCTCCGGAGCATTTTGAAGTGGCCAAGGCAGTGCGAATGAGCTGCAGCATTCCTTATTTTTTTGATCCTGTGATGTTAAGACTAAACGGGCAAGCAGCAAGAGCGAAATCCTTTGCCGAGCAGTTTGTGTATATTGTAGATGGCGGGCTCTTGAGTAATTTCCCTTTGTGGCTATTTGACGGCAAGATTAATGGGAGCAAACAACTTGGGAGTAGAATTCCTACGGTAGGTTATCAAACAGTAGGTAAGACCGATCCACAGCCGCATAAAATTAGAGGGCCATTCAGCATGCTCCAAGCTATGGTAACTACCATGCTCTCTGCTCATGATGAGAAGTTTATTGAAGGGGATAAATTTGTTCGCACGGTAAAAATTCCTACGCTTGGGATTGGAACGACTCAGTTTGAAATTACAAAAGCGCAAAGCGATGAATTGTATGGTGCTGGACTTAAAGCAGGAGAAGATTTTTTTAAGGAGTGGCGACCAAGATAACGGGCGGGGTATCCAAATGAGAAAAGCATCCCGCACGTTACTTAAAACGTGGAGATGCTTTTTGGAGTTTTTATGAAGTTAGTGATACTTTGGAAGCTGATCGTCATTTTTCCCTTTACTTCCTTCGATCACTTGGAAAGGATAGCTTTTGCGTTTGCCTGGTGCAGCTTGAGTCTTGCGAATTCCTGCTACCTTTGACATGGTCTTCTGGGAAGGCTTTACTTTAACCTTAGACCCATTGCTGCTACGAGCATATTTGCCTGGCCCCATTTTTTTGTAAGCATAATAAATGATTGCTAACAGTACTAAGGGGAGAATCAGCTTCGACAGCGTAAAGAAGGGCTCAGTTAAGACTCCAATCACAAAACCGAATATCGCAAGCGTAACCGTAATCCAAAAAATTAAAGCATGCCTGATCATAGATCACTCATCCTTTCGCAGGATCCAAAATGCCGCCTGAGACACTTGCCTCCGAATATCCTCTTGCTTCAATCGCAGCATCAAGCTCACGCATACGGTTAAAAGAGGCAATAGATACTTCTACCTGATCGTCTTTTGGCTCTTTGGTTGTAAGAAGTTGCAGCCACAATCCAGGGTAACCCAGATATTTAAGGCCTGGTACTTCCCTTACCGCATTGGTTCCCTTTAGAACTTCGAACGATACACCAATTACGACTGGCAACAAGATAATCCGCTGAATCACTCGTTCCCAAAGATTATCCCATGGGACTACGGAGTAAATGATCACACCGAGGATAATCGTCAGCATCATAAAGCTACTTCCACAGCGGTAATGCAGACGGCTGTATTTCTGAACGTTCTGAACAGTCAGTTCTTCACCTGCTTCAAATGCGCTGATGACTTTATGTTCGGCGCCGTGATACTGGAACAGTCGCTTGATCACAGGAGTTTGAGAAATCGCCCATAAATAGACCAGCAAGAGAATCATTTTGATGCCGCCTTCTATGAGGTTGTGCAGTACGTAGTTATCAAATACATTTTTAAATAAAAAATCCTCTACAAATACCGGAACAAGCGTAAAAATGAGCTTTCCGAACAAGAAGGAGAGAATACCCATTACAGCAACGCCAAAAATCATTCCAAGGCTCCAGCCCTCATCCTTTTTCTTTGGCTTCGCTTTTTCCTTCTCAAGATCTTCCGGTTCCAATTCATCTTCAGCGTAGGATTCGGCTGAATAGTTCAAGTGCTTAGAGCCTTTAGCGCTGGCATCTATAATACTGACAAGGCCGCGAAGCAGCGGAATCTTGCGCAGTTTCGTGACCCAGCTCTTATCGCTTTTGGGTACTTCTAAAAATGTGATCTCCTGATTCTTGCGTCGTACGGCTGTTACATTGATATGCTTACCGCCGAACATGACACCTTCAATGACGGCTTGGCCGCCGTAACTGGGAGTTTCCTGGGACAACCAATTCACCTTCTCGTATTTAATATGATTTATATAATACATTGTAACTAATTTTTGAAGACATTACTAGTTGGATCGCCTTTTGCTGTACATACTATCTTATAGAGAGAGCGAGAGAAAAATCGGCATTGAAAATAAAGAAAGCGAGGCAATTTCATGAGTAAATCTCATCAACAAAAATCGGGACTTACAAATATTTGGCTTTTTGCACTTGAGTTAGGTTTTTTTTCAGGATTGATTTGGGGAGGGCTTCATTGGCTTGCCTATTGGTTCCGTTTTACCAAAGTCAGCCCTGGCTTTATCGCAGAGCCTTTTTTCAGACATGAGTTTTTGACAACTGCGTTCGGACATTTCGTGGGTTATATGATGTTTATTGTGTTTTCGGTGATCGCCTCCATACTGTATGTATTGCTTCTGCGCAAGCTGAAGGGACCTTGGCCAGGGCTGGTATACGGCGTTTTATGGTGGTCGGTTATATTTATTCCTGGTTCTCAGATGTTTCTTATGCAGCCCCCATTCAAGCTGCCGTGGAACACGGTCATTAGTGAGTTCTGTATTTTTTTACTATGGGGAATGTTCATTGGATATACAGCAGCGATCGAGTATACGGACGAACGGAAGCGTGAGCAAAGTACAGCGCTTGCCTAACGGCGCGAAAAAACTTCTCAAGGGGATATCCCTATGTTAAAATACAATGTGGCTATTTCGAGAGGAGAATGAAAATGGGTAACAAGCGTGTCTCCAAGCTGCGTAAGGTTTTGCAGGATCAAGGATTGGATGCAATGTTGATAACTAGCGGTTATAACCGCCGCTATTTAAGTGGATTTACCGGATCGTCCGGTTATGTACTGGTGACAAGTGATGATTGTTATCTGCTGACTGACTTCAGGTATATGACACAGGCCGCGAACCAAGCAATGGGGGTTAATGTTGTAGAACATGCAACTAAGTTCATTGATACAGTTCGCGAGCTTCTGCCTTCTGGTAAAGAGGTACGAATCGGTTTCGAACAGGATGATGTTTCATTCAGCGCGTACACCTCATATGCAGAAGCACTTAAGCCGGCAGTGTTAGTTCCAATTTCCAAAGCTGTGGAAGACCTTCGTATGTTCAAGGATGAGGAAGAGCTTGCCGTAATGCAACGTGCAGCAGATCTGGCCGATGCTACATTCAGTCATATTCTGAACGTGATCAAGCCGGGCATGACTGAGCGCGATGTTGATTTGGAAATGGAATTTTATATGCGTACCCATGGTGCAACTTCTTCATCGTTTGATACGATTGTTGCTTCAGGCGAACGTTCGTCCATGCCACACGGCGTAGCAAGCAGCCGTGTAATTCTAGGCAATGAATTCATTACCCTTGATTTCGGTGCATTACTTGATGGCTATTGCTCAGATGTGACAAGAACCATCGCACTCGGAGCACCGGATCCGAAGCTGAAAGAGATCTATGATATTGTGCTGGAAGCTCAGCTACATACTTTAGCACATATCAAGCCGGGTATGACGGGACGGGAATGTGATGCCTTGGCACGTGATATCATTGCTAGCTACGGATATGGTGAACAATTTGGACACAGCACAGGCCATGGACTTGGAATGGAAGTTCATGAGTGGCCGCGTTTGTCCAAACTTAGTGACGATATTATGCAGCCGGGGATGGTCGTAACTGTGGAGCCGGGTATCTATTTGCCGGGAATTGGCGGAGTACGTATTGAAGACGACATTGTGATCACGGAGAGCGGAATATCGTTGCTGACCCATTCGTCTAAAGAATATACAGTACTGTAAGTAAGCGGGATTATTAGAGTAATTATAAATTTGGAGGGATTTTAGTGATTTCAGTAAATGATTTTAAAACAGGTTTGACCGTAGAGGTAGAAGGAGATATTTTTACCGTTATTGATTTCCAACACGTTAAGCCAGGTAAAGGCGCAGCATTTGTTCGTTCCAAGCTTAAGAACTTGCGTAATGGTAATACAGTAGAGCGTACATTCCGTGCAGGTGAAACGATTGGCCGTGCTATTATCGAAAACCGTGGTGTACAATATCTGTATGCAAGCGGATCGGACCATGTATTCATGGATAACGAAACTTATGACCAATTCGAATTGTCCGAGAAGCAATTGGAATGGGAATTGAATTTCCTTAAAGAGAACATGACTGTAAACATCGTTAGTTACAAAGGGGAGATTCTTGGGATCAACCTTCCTACCAGCGTAGAGTTGAAGGTTGTTGAAACTGAGCCTGGCGTTAAAGGAAACACGGCTCAAGGTGCTACGAAATCGGCCAAGCTTGAAACCGGGCATAGTGTTCAGGTTCCATTGTTCATCAACGAAGAAGACATCTTGCTCATTGATACTCGTGAAGGTAAATATATCTCCCGCGCGTAGGAAACAATAACCTGGATATTACCAGAACAGCCTCCCCGTTTATACGGTGGAGGTTTTTTTATGAACAGTAACGGATAAAGATGTTATGGAAACCCACATTAAAATACTGGAAGTTGAGTAAAATAAGCACAGTTGAAGGGTAGATGCTGACCTTATCTTTATTTTTACAGCGGGGAAATTTAATGATTTTTTTATGAAACCATTAACGCAAGGCACTGTTTTCGTATTATACTGATTTAAAGCGGGAAACCGATTAGAAGCAACTACATAGACCGATATGGGGAGTGAATGGAACTTTGTCACTTTATGTTATGAAATTCGGAGGCAGCTCCGTCGGCGACACTGAACGAATGAAACGCGTCGCGGGGCGCATCGCAGACAAGCAAGATGAGGGACATCGCTGCGTTGTGGTTGTATCTGCAATGGGGGATACAACAGATGATTTGATCGATACGGCGAAGCAACTAAACGGGCAGCCGCCCGCACGTGAAATGGATATGTTGATGACGACTGGAGAACAAATCTCTGTCGCTCTATTGTCCATTGCCCTGCATGGGATCGGGCGGAATGCAGTTTCTTATACAGGATGGCAGGCTGGATTCCGAACGGACGAAACTCACGGCAGAGCCCGTATCAATGAAATTGACCCGCGTCGTGTATTAGCGTCTTTGGAGCGTGAACAGATCGTGATCGTTGCAGGCTTTCAGGGAATGACTGTGGATGGTGAGATCACCACATTAGGTCGCGGTGGTTCGGACACTACAGCCGTAGCATTGGCTGCTGCTATTCAAGCAGACGTATGTGAGATCTATACCGATGTAGATGGTATCTACTCCACAGACCCGCGTATCGTGAAGACGGCACGTAAATTGAAGGAAATCTCTTACGATGAAATGCTAGAGCTTGCCAATCTGGGAGCAGCTGTATTACATCCACGTGCAGTGGAGTACGCTAAGCGTCATCAAGTTAAGCTGGTCGTTAGATCGAGCTTTAATCATAATGAAGGTACTGTTGTGAAGGAGGAGACAAGCATGGAGCAGGGAATCGTAGTTAGTGGTATTGCATTTGATAAGAATGTAGCACGTGTCAGTATTCTTGGAGTTCCTGATGTACCAGGTGTACTCGCTCAGGTCTTCGGCAAGCTCGCTGAAGAAGGCGTTAACGTAGATATCATCGTACAAAGCGGTGTACAGAATGAGCAGGCTGACTTCTCATTTACTGTTTCTCTTGATGAGCTGGATCGGGCGAAGGAAGTGATTAAAGAAATTCATAAAACTTTGCCTTACCGTGAAGTTACCTCCGAGGATAACCTGGTGAAGGTATCCATCGTTGGTGCTGGTATGGTCAGCCATCCAGGGGTAGCGGCTCAAATGTTTGATGTACTCTCCAAAGAGGGTGTAAGCATCAAGATGGTCAGCACTTCTGAGATCAAAGTATCTTGCGTCATTGAATCAGGCAATTTGCCATCCATCATACAGGCGCTTCATACCGCCTACAATCTCGATACAACAGAGCAGGCTTTCGTCGGAGGTCCTAAAGATCGCCGATAAGAGTTGCTGAGTAAACAAAGAGGGATGCCTTACAGCCAAGTGGCTGAGGGGCATCCCTCTTTGTTTATATAACTGCATGGGAGGTAAGTCTCTGAATTTATCCTAATCGTTTGAACCGGCCCTGAATCTCTACAGTCTCCACAACATTGACGAAGGAGCTGGGGTCTGCCTCAAGAATAGTTCTCCGCAGATTTGCAAGTTCATATCGAGTCGTTACCGTCATTAGCATGGTATTTCCCTCATGACTGTATCCACCCTCTGCATTGACGACAGTGATGCCATGAGGTAACTCTCTGAGACGGGTTAGCATCATCTCCCGTTCTTTGGTAACGATAAAGCAGGTCAGCTTCACATGGCGAATATGGATCATATCGACTACTCTACTCTTTACAAAAATACAGAGCATAGCGTATAAGGCGGAATCCCAGCTTTTAAAGAAGCCTAAACTCAGAATAACTAATCCATCCATTAAGAACATGATATTCCCCATGGGAATATCCCGTTTACGTGAAATAATCGAGCCTAATATATCAAATCCCCCAGAAGAGCCCCCAGTACGGAGAGAAAAACCAACGCCGCCAGCAATAATTACTCCGCCGAAAATACTTGCAAGAATGGGGTCCTTGGTCAATTGCACCTCAGGAATAATGGTTATGAACCAGGTGGTAGCCACGACGGAAAGCAAGCTTAGTAAGATGTATTTTTTGCCCAATGCAATAAATCCCCAGACAATTAAAGGAAGGTTTATTACAAAATAAAGCTTAGAAATGTACTTCGGATCCGTTAAATATCCGACGACCGAAGCCACCCCTGCTACCCCACCGCTCAGAAGCTGATGAGGAATTAGAAACAATCGCATCCCACTTGCAATTAAAAAGGCTGAAAAAATAATGATAGCTGCTTCCTTGAGTGGTCTGACTACGGTCCGCATGTTTTGCGGTAAACCGTAACTTCGAACTTGCATGACACAAATCCCCTCTTTTTCTTATGTCTTTATAGTCTGCTCTTTTTGAAAATATAAACCCACTATATTTCCAATTAACAAGGATACCACAGATGGAAGTGTTCGTAAAAAATAATTTTATCGTACTGATTATATTTATTTATATAGGTGTGTACTATGAACTCTTTCACAGTTGGACTTGCAATTCTGTCATTTCTCCTTGTCTAAAGTGAGTAATGATCGCATATCCATGGATAAGAGAAGGACAAACAAGCCCTGAATATCATTCTGTGGAAATAGTAAAAGTTAGGAGTGGAGTGGATTGGACAAGTATGTAAGCTGGATGGCGACTCTTCGGCTGTTCTCGGGTAGTGCGGAGATTATAGCTGCACTGATTATGCTGCGGTTGAATCAGGTAGACAAGGCGCTCGCAGTCAATTCTGGACTAGCTTTGGTAGGCCCGACGATCTTGTTATTGACGACAGCGATCGGACTTACAGGGATGGCTCAGCAGTTGTCCTGGAGCAAACTGGGCTGGGTCGGCTGCGGTGTAGCCTTTCTCTTAATCGGGATTCTAAAAAAATGATAGATGATAGGCATATTGAGCGCGTACAAGCATAAATATGGAATAAAGCAATTAGATAGAGGACAACTTGGGGGTACTTTGTATGGCAGATGATTGGTTGCAATTGTTTCCTGAAAAAGTAAGAGCACTATTAAAGTGCCTTCCCCTTCCACTGCTTGGAATGGTGGAAGAAATTCGGGTCCGTGAAGGTCGTCCGCTGGAGATTAACTATTCAGGTAAATATCACTTTCTTAGAGCAAATGGCAGTGTAACGCAAAGGCCGGAAGAAGCCTATAGGCCGGATCGGGAGGACACTCATAGACTGCTAGATCTGATCAGCAACCATTCACTATATACGATGGAAGAAGAGCTGAGAAAGGGATTTATTACGATTCCTGGCGGCCATCGAATAGGACTTGCTGGTCGGACGGTGCTGAGTGGTGGTGGTGTGGAGCATCTACGGGACATTACAAGCTTCAATGTTCGCATAGCCCGTGAGGTTCCCGGAGTCGCGGATAAAGTGCTACCTTATCTGCTGGACAAGGGGAGGCAGCGAATGATGCACACCTTGATCCTCTCGCCTCCACAGCACGGGAAGACAACACTTCTTCGCGATATCGCAAGACAAATCTCCTTAGGAGATTTGGGGAAGCGTGAAGGCGGAAGACCCGGTTTGAAGGTGGGGATAGTCGATGAACGTTCTGAGATTGCCGGAAGCAGACGCGGGATTCCCGCCTTTGATGTTGGTCCGCGCACAGATATCCTCGACGGCTGTCCCAAAGCTGAAGGCATGATGATGATGATTCGTTCCTTATCACCAGATGTATTGATCGCTGATGAGATTGGTCGTCCTGAAGACGCTGAAGCAGTCACCGAAGCGCTGCATGCTGGAATATCAGTCATTGCTTCGGCTCACGGTAAAGAAGTAATAGAACTGGCTCGTAGGCCCGGGCTAGGCGGGCTATTGGAACAAAAGATGTTCGAAAGATACGTCATTCTGCATCGCTCAGAAGCAGGACTCTCCTTTCGTGTTCTGGATGGACAGAAACGCGGATTGCTTCTTATCTCACCCGGAGATCGATTAGGTGGTGATTTACATGCTTAAGCTATTCGGTGCCGTTCTGATTGTGCTGGCCGGTACGCTAGCAGGGCTCCAATTTGCAAAACAATATGCAGACAGGCCAAGACATATCAGAGGCTTAATAGCAGCGCTACAGCGGCTGGAAACAGAAATTATGTACGGCTTTACCCCATTGCCTGAAGCTATGCGGCGTATTGGGATCCAGTCTAAGGAACCGCTCAAAACGTTGTTTATTAAAACAGCTGAGGAGATGAGCCCACCCCATGACCGAAGCGCCCAGGATGCCATTCAGAGGGCTATGGAGTCGCATTGGAAGTCTACCGCATTGAAGGGGACAGAAAAAGAGATTCTCCGCCAGCTCAGTTGCACTCTCGGTACAAGCGATAGGTCCAATCAGAGCACTCATATCGCGTTAGCATTGCAGCAATTGAAGCAGGAGGAGTCGGTGGCCAGAGAGGATCAAGGCAAATATGAAAAATTGAGTAAAAGCCTGGGTCTGCTGCTTGGAGCATTGATCGTCATTTTGATCTTTTAGCGAGGTGCCAGGAATGAATATTGAAGTCAATGCGATTTTTCAAATTGCCGGCATTGGCATAATTATCGCCATGATACACACGGTGCTTAAACAAATGGGAAAAGAAGATTTCGCACATTGGGTTACCGTGATCGGGTTCGTCGTCGTCCTTTTTATGGTTATTCGAATGCTGGACGGACTGTTACAGGAAATAAAAACGATCTTTCTTTTTCAATAGGCGTGCTATGGAGATCATTCAAGTTGTTGGAATAGGGCTGATATCGACCATATTGATTCTCGTGCTGAAGGAACAAAAACCGATGTTTGCCTTTCTCCTCGCTACTGCCACAGGGATTCTGATCTTCCTGTTTCTAATCGGCAAGATTGGAATGATACTTTCCACACTGGAGCGGGTGGCAGAGTCATCGGGGATGGAAATGATCTATTTGAAGACCGTGTTCAAAATCATCGGAATTTCATATATCGCTGAATTTGGAGCACAGATCGTACGTGATGCAGGGCAGGAATCGATTGCTTCCAAAATAGAGCTCGCCGGAAAAGTACTCATTATGGTACTAGCTGTACCCATTATCACCATCATTATTGAAACGGTCATGAAGCTGCTGCCTGCTTAAAGCAATTGAAGGAAGCTAAGCAACGATTAGGGAGGAGAAGTTATGCAAGAGTCCAGTGTTTTTCGTCCTCCAAAATTAAAAATAATACTGTTGCTGCTCCCATGCTTCTTCATTCTATGGTTTGCAGGTACAGCTCAGGTGGCCATAGCTTCTCCAGCGTCAGGATCGGGTGGTAATGCCTCCCCAGTAGACCAGTGGGTCAAGGGTCAGGTGAACAATCTGCCAACAGATAAGGTGGAGTCGTACTGGGATCAACTGATGAAGGATTACGGAGGTTTTTTTCCAGACGGGGCAACACCATCACTTATGGACATGCTGCTTCCTGGGGATAAGGGACTCAGCTTGCAAGGTGTATTATCTGGGCTTCTTGGTTTTATGTGGCATGAGGTGCTGTACAACGGAAGGCTGCTGGTCACGATTGTCATGGTCAGTGTGCTCAGCATGATACTGGAGACGCTACAAACCGCTTTTGAGCGAAAAACGGTCAGCAAGGTGGCTTATACGCTCTGTTATATGGTAGTGCTCGTTATTGCCGTGAACAGCTTCAATATCGCTATAGGTTATGCGAAGGATGCTATCGACCGGATGATTGATTTTATGATGGCCATGATTCCGCTATTGTTCGCGTTACTAGCTTCCATGGGGAACATTTTTACCGTCTCGGTCACACATCCGCTAATTGTTTTTATGATTCATACAGTTGGCACACTGATCCACACCGTTGTCTTTCCACTATTATTTTTCTCGGCGGTGCTACATCTCGTAAGTGCATTGTCGGAGAAATACAAGCTGACCCAGTTGGCGAATCTGCTAAGAAATATCGGGGCTGGATTACTAGGCGTACTGCTCACTGTGTTCCTCGGTGTGATTTCAGTCAGGGGGATTACGAGTTCAGTGACAGATGGTGTTACGATCCGGGCCGCTAAATATATTACAGGCAACTTTGTTCCAGTCATCGGAAAAATGTTCGCAGATGCAACAGACACAGTGATCTCAGCTTCACTCTTGGTGAAGAACGCTATTGGGCTATCCGGAGTAATCATCATTTTGTTCCTTTGCGCTTTTCCAGCAATCAAAATTCTGGTGCTTGCTCTGATCTACAATGTAGCTGCTGCTGTAATGCAGCCATTAGGAGAGACGCCGATTGTGGTCTGCCTCCAGACGATCGGAAAAAGCATGGTGTACGTATTCGCTGCTTTGGCAGCTGTATCGTTAATGTTTTTTATGGCCGTCACGATCATGCTAACCGCGGGCAATTTAACCGTCATGATGAGGTAAACTTGATGGCTATGCTAACAAAACTTAGCGGGTGCTTACGAAGCTAGTTTTGTACGAAGAAATTCTCTGAAGGCTATGCTAACAAAACTTTTAGGAGGGAAACGATGAGCTGGTTGGGCGATTGGCTACGAGAGATCATACTTGTCGTGCTGCTAGCATCATTCGTTGAATTACTGCTCCCAAGCAAATCCATGGAGCGTTATGCAAGGCTGGTGCTGAGCCTCCTGATCTTACTTACCATGCTTAGCCCAATCGTTTCTCTCCTTAAAGGTGATGCAATAACCGAGCTGAGTATAGCCATGGGTCGGCAGGAGAAAGAGGGGGGCTTGTTCACAGAAGGGGGAAGTGGAGATCCCTCTTTGGAAAAGATTCTGGCAGATGGTCAAAAGCTTGCACAAGGGCGCCAGGATCAAATCCTAAAGGTGGCTGCAGAAGAGGTTGCTGAGCAAATGAGGGAGCAGATCATCAGCGAGACCGGCAAACGCGGGGTGAATGTCACTGTAACGCTCGGCATGGGGAAATCCGGCGGCTCTGGTAATGAAGATATTCCTGTCATTTCCGCAGTGAAGGTCTCAATGTCCCCAGCAACAGCTAATTCCATAGGGGCTTCCGGTACTTCCAGCGCAGCGGCTGCTCCGCCGATTGCAATCGCTCCTGTAGAGCCTGTAGAAGTAAAGATCGGTGCGAATCCAGAGAATGGATCAGCATCTGCAGATGAGCCCAAAGCAGTAAACGGAAATGTAACAGAAGACAACACATCTTCAAATGAAACGGAGTCCATCGTAAAGCTGTTGGAACAAAAATGGGATTTGGATCCCAAAGTAATCCAAGTGGATGGCGGCGTTGTGAATAACGTCAAGCTATGAGTCTGTAGCTTCTAAACTATCAATGTTAGGAGGGATAGGAGTGGGCAATTGGCTGAAAAAGCTGGAGCAATGGGCTGGGGGTGGGGCTGGCAGTCCGAAGAGAAGGCATACCTTTCGCTGGCTAATCATTCTGGGTCTGCTGGGTGCAGCGATTATGCTGTTTAATTCCTTCGTCAATGTGAAGAAGATTGATAACGAGAATACGGGGCGTGAGCCGCCGCTGAATCAGTCCTCCCAAACGGCGCTGGTACAGAGTGATCAAGCAACAAGCAATTCATTCGAGGGCATTGAACTGGCGATGGAGAACCGAATGAAGGAGATTTTGGAGAAAATCGTTGGCGTCGGTACCGTCGATATTATGGTTACCGTGGAGTCAACAGAAGAAATTGTCGTGGTGCGCAATATGAACGACTCCCAGCAGCTTAGTGAAGAGACGGATGCCAGTGGTGGTAAACGTCACACGACGCAATATACAAGGGATGGCGAAATCGTAACTTACTCGCAATCGGGCGATGAGACACCTATTGTGACGAAGCGGATTAAGCCACAGGTTCGTGGTGTACTGGTAGTTGCCAAAGGGGCAGAGAACAAAGTTGTCCGTGGACTCATAGAGCAGGCTATCGAAAAAGGCTTGTATGTTCCGATTCAGCGCATTTCAGTAGTACCACGCAAACAAGAGTAGCAGGAGAAAGTCAAGAAGTGAGTGCTTCCGAAGCAGCCACTAGATTAAATTTTAGGAGGAATAAGGAATGAACGGCAAAAGACAAACAATATGGTTGGTTTCTATGCTCAGTTTGATGGTTGTACTCTCGGCATACTATTTATTTACTGAAGATTCAGGTGCATCGGTTCCAAAAGACACAGCAGGAACTATGCAGGTAGACTCCTTGAAAAAAGATACAGCAAACGCAAAATTACCAACGGTTGGCGACAAAGGTATTGTTGTAAACGAAGTGGTCAATCAAGGAGATGTTGTTGCTGATGGAGGCGTTGTAGATAACGCTAGCGGCAATACTACCACTGACGATAGTGCAGCTACTGCAACTACTGATGACAGTGCAACTACAGCGGTTAAGGATGATAGCTGGAAAGCTGCAGCAGACAGCGGTAACTCTGAGAAAGCTTCGACAGACACTGCTGCAAAAGGCTCGAGTAAAACTTCTGAAACAGCAGCTAAGGATACGGCAGTTAAGGATACGGCAGTTAAGGATACAGCAGTTAAGGATACAGCGGCTAAAGATACTGCAGCTACTACAACATCAAAAACCCCTGCTAAGAATGATAAAGAAATCTTGGATGAAGTAGCTTCACAAAGTGTATCGGCGAGCAGCATGTTCACTAACTACCTGTATGAACGTGAGCAAAAGAATCTAAAGAGCCAACAAGACTTACTCGCTTTGATTAACGACATGGAGAAGACGCCTGCTGATAACGCAGTTGCTCAAGAACAGCTCCTTAACCTTGAAGAAAAAGAATCTAAAATTACGGGCATCGAAGAACAGCTTCAACAAAAATATGGGGAAGCCATCGTGAAGGAAGAAGCTGGGGACAGCTATAAAGTAGTCGTACTGAGTGATAAGCTGGATGTAAAACAAGCAGTTAGTATTGTTGATCTCGTAATGAAAGAACTGAGTGTGTCTCAGGATAAAATTAGTGTTCAATACGTTTCCGAGAAATAATAAGACGTGAAATTATAGGGAAAATGACGAAAGAGCTCGGGTTCTCCCGGGCTCTTTCCATTTCTAGCGTTTATGATATAATACATAAAGTTATCTTGTCCGCTTAAGAAGTGGCTTCGAGAGAAAGCTGAAGGAGTGAACTAATGTATGTTCAAGTTGAGCGAAATTAAGGAATTAATTAAATTGCTGGACCAGACCTCCTCTGTACATGAGTTGGAGATCGAAAGCGAAGGAATGAAGCTTGCAATTCGCAAACCGGATCGCCCTGAAGCTGATGGAACAGCAGTACAGGCGACTCCTTATAATGCCTATCCCTTTACGCCTGCCCCGCAGCCGCAGAGCGTGCAGCAAGTGTCCTATCCAGTAATCAGTGAAGTTCCTCCAGCGCAGCAGCCACAAGCCGTTGCAGAAGGTAAACTACATAAAATTGTATCTCCAATGGTGGGAACATTTTATAGTGCCGCTTCTCCGGAAATGCCATCGTTCGTTAATGTTGGAGACCGTGTTGGTGAGAAAACAACGGTATGCATTATCGAAGCGATGAAGCTGATGAATGAGCTGGAAGCGGAGATTAAAGGTGAAATCGTGTCCGTACTGGCCGAGAATGGTCAGCTTGTAGAATACGGTCAACCACTATTCCTGGTTAAACCGGAATAAATACCGCAGATTACTTATGGAGCGGAAGCTTCGCAAAACTTTGGGAGGAAACGCATGAACATTCAAAAAGTGTTGATTGCCAACCGCGGCGAAATCGCGGTCCGCATTATTAGGGCCTGCCGAGAACTGGGCATTTCCACCGTCGCGGTCTATTCGGAACCCGACCGGGATTCACTGCATGTCCGGTTGGCTGATGAAGCTTACTGCATCGGTCCGATGCCGTCCAAGGACAGCTATCTGAACTTTACAAATATTATGAGTGTAGCCACCTTAACAGAATGTGATGCCATCCATCCTGGTTATGGATTTTTAGCTGAGAATGCAGATTTTGCAGAGATTTGTGAATCTTGCAATATAATCTTCATTGGGCCATCTCCAGATGCAATCAACCGTATGGGTGATAAAGCTGTGGCGAAGGAAACCATGAAGCTGGCTGGAGTTCCGATCATCCCGGGCTCAGATGGCCTTGTAGGTGATGTTGAGGAAGCCATCATGCTGGGTCGTGATATCGGATACCCGATTATCGTTAAGGCTACCGCAGGTGGCGGGGGAAAGGGCATTCGGATTGCTGAGGACGAGGAATCATTGGTGAAGCAGATCACTGCTGCACAACAGGAAGCGCAGAAGGCGTTCGGTAACGCTGGTGTATATTTGGAAAAGTACCTTACAGGTATGAAACACGTAGAAATTCAAATTATTGCAGATAAGCATGGGAATGTAGTGCATTTAGGTGAACGCGACTGTTCCGTACAGCGTCGTCGCCAAAAGCTGATTGAAGAGGCACCTTGTTCTGTACTTACACCGGATATCCGTGAAGCGATGGGTAATGCAGCAGTTCGTGCAGCACTCGCTGTGAATTATTCGGGAGCGGGAACGCTTGAATTCTTGCTTGGACCGGATGGACAGTTCTACTTCATGGAAATGAATACTCGTATTCAGGTAGAGCATCCGGTAACTGAAATGGTTACGGGCGTGGATTTGATCAAAGAAATGATTTCGGTTGCAGAAGGAAATTCTTTGTCATTTACACAGGAAGATATCGTGATTAATGGCTGGTCGATTGAATGCCGTATCAATGCGGAAGATCCAGAGCGTAATTTTATGCCTTCACCAGGTAAAATCGGCTTTTATTTGCCGCCTGGAGGTCTCGGTGTTCGTGTAGACAGCGCGGCGTATCCTGGTTATACGATTTCCCCTTTCTATGATTCTATGATTGCAAAGCTGATTGTATGGGCACCCACACGTCAGGAAGCGATTGCAAAGATGAAGCGCGCCTTGGCTGAATTTGCCGTGGAGGGAATTCATACTACGATCCCTTTCCATCAGAAACTGCTGGAGCATCCTGTATTTCTGGATGGCAATTTTGACATCAAGTTTCTGGAAGAGTATGAAATTTAGGACGACTTCGCTTTGTTTGTCATAAAGTTCGTCAAATGATATAGTATGTTTAATAAGAGACGTGCTTTACGCTTGAATTTATGAGAATCTTTGTTGAAAGGTGTGAAGTCTAAAATGAGTACATTGCCGACAGAATACGAACGGACAGAAATCGGTGAGATCCAGATTGCTCCTGAAGTGATCGAGGTGATCGCAGGTTTAGCGACCGTTGAGGTTAAAGGTGTAGCTGGCATGAGCGGTGGTTTCGCCGGTGGTATTGTTGAGCTTCTCGGACGTAAGAACTTGTCCAAAGGAGTTAAAGTAGAGGTTGGACAACGCGAAGCTGCAGTGGATGTTTCTGTAATCATTGAATATGGTAACCGTCTTCCTGAAGTGGCTGCTGAAATTCAGCGTAATGTTAAGCGTTCCATCGAGACTATGACTGGTCTGACTGTTGTGGAAGTGAATGTGCATATTCATGATGTACAATTCAAGAACAACAACACAGTAGACAAGAACGAGGAAGCTGAAACGGTTCTTCGCGTGAAATAACAGTCGTCGTTCTTCCATAAACCCCCGACAGCAAAGTCGAGGGTTTACTCTAATTTAAGGAGGTTATGAGACTCGTGGCAAAAATTTTGGACAGACTTTTGCTGTTTGTCTACAGCTTAAGTATCGGAATATTATCTGTTATTGCCATCCTCCTCTTGAGCGGTGCTATTCCTAAAACTTTAGAGATTGAGAATGTACCAGCAGCTTATATTACTGCAATTGTAGTAGCAGTTGTCTTGTTCCTTCTGAGCATCCGATTTTTCTACATCTCTTTGCGTCGTGATCGCGCTTCTTTACCTTCTGTTGATCAGCGTACAGAGTATGGGGATATCCAGATTTCAGTGGAGACCATTGAGAATCTGAGTCTGAAGGCTGCCGGTAAAGTGAAGGGAATCAGAGATCTCAAATCGCGTATTCGCGTTTCTCAGGCGGGCCTTGAAATTACAATTCGCGCAGTGGTGGATGGTGAACATTCATTGCCGCTACTAACCACAGAAGTGCAACGTCAGGTGCATGATTTTGTGCAGGAGACAACCGGTATTCCGGTTGCGGATGTGTCTGTATATATTGCTAATCTTACGCAGTCTCCAAGCTTCAAAAGTCGAGTGGAATAGAGGTGAATTTCCCTTATGTCTTGGAAAGAAGTATGGGAAAGTCACGGGGGTAGAATCGCCGGAGTGACTTTCGGCATTGGTCTAGGTTTGATATATTTAATTTGCGGTTTTTGGGATATGTTGTTCTTTGCACTGGTAGTGTTCATCGGATATACGTTCGGCAAAAGAAAGGATAACGCAGAGGCTCCCCTGTTTCAGTGGCAGGAGCTGATTACGCGTCTATCCGGACGCTGGCGTCCCTTCAAGTGAACCGCGATAGTCTTTTTCCCGGAGCAGGAAGCCGTAAGTTTGTGTTGTCCAATGCCCCTGGAAGAAAGGCTTTGCGGTTTTTTTTAATTGCGAAAGTTATCTTTAACGGACATCGGACAATAATCCTTTAGGGATTAGGGATAGAATTCGAAGGATTTGGGCTTAAAATAATTATAGGCGATGCAATTAAAGTCTGAATTATTATCACACTAGAGGTATGAAGTTATATTTATGGTTGCCCGACGTTATAGAAGTTTGAGTAAAGATGTTAATGCGATATAAGATTTTAGGAGGAACACATGAAGAGACGTATAGCGAGAGAGATTATTGTCCAAAGCCTGTATCAGATGGAAATGAACGATGTTGAAAGCGCGGAAGCCGTAGAAATGCTGCTGGAGGAAGCTTCAGAGGAGAATGAAACCGAACGTGTAATTACGGACGAGATTCAGCTCAAGCACTATGTGGTGGAGCATGTAAACGGTGTGTGGGAGCACAAGGTAGCAATTGACGATATGCTTGAGCATTACTTGAAGGGCTGGCAAATGAGCCGTCTGTCACGTGTGGATCGTCAGATTTTACGTCTTGCGGCGTATGAAATGGTGTTCGCGAATGATGTTCCGGCTAAGGTTGCTGTGAATGAGGCTATAGATTTGGCCAAGCATTTTGGAACGGATGATTCCGGTAAGTTTGTAAACGGTGTGCTTGGTAAGATGATCCAGGAGATAGATACAATTAAAGCTGACCATTCTTAATTTTTTATACAAGTTTATAAAAGGGGAGAGGCTATCATGACAGCAGCAATCATCAGTGGTAAACAAGTATCTGAGGAAATTCGTATTGGTATTGCACAGGAGGTTGCTGAACTGGCGAAACGTGGCGTGAAGCCCGGTCTGGCAGTAATTCTAGTAGGTGAAGATCCAGGATCACAAGTTTATGTTCGCAACAAGGAAAAATCTTGTATCAGCCTTGGTTTCCATTCGGAAGTGCATAAACTGGATGAGTCTACTACTCAAGAAGAATTGCTGGCTCTCGTAGCGCAGCTTAATGTACGCGATGATATTGACGGGATTCTAGTTCAACTTCCATTGCCTAAGCATATTGAGGAAAAAGCTGTTATTGATGCGATCTCCGTGGAGAAAGACGTTGACGGCTTCCACCCTGTAAATGTAGGTAACCTAGTGATTGGTGCTGACAGTCTGCTTCCTTGTACACCTGCAGGTGTAATTGAACTAATCAAACGTACAGGAACAGGAATGGCTGGTAAACATGCTGTGGTCATTGGCCGCAGTAATATTGTAGGTAAGCCAGTATCTTTGTTATTACAACGTGAGAATGCTACTGTGACGATGTGCCATTCCCGTACAGCTAATATGCAAGAAATTAGCCGTCAAGCAGATATTCTAGTTGTTGCGATCGGACGCGCGAATTTCATTGACGCTTCGTACGTGAAACCGGGTGCTGTTGTCATTGATGTGGGTATGAACCGTTTGGATAACGGTAAGCTTGCGGGTGACGTTGATTATGATAGTGCAAAAGAAGTTGCCGGATACATCACACCTGTTCCGGGTGGGGTTGGACCGATGACGATTACAATGCTGATGAGCAACACGCTGATTGCGGCTAAACGCCGTCACGGCTTGGAATAGGGGTAGGAATTCATGGCGGCAGAGCGGCAGGTCTATTCGATAAAAGAACTCAACCGTTACATCCGCATGAAGCTGGACTCGGATAATTTACTTTCGGATGTATGGATTCGCGGAGAGATTTCCAACTTTACGCATCATGGTAGCGGTCATATGTATTTCACGCTAAAGGATGAGAGCAGTCGGATCAAGGCGATTATGTTTGCTTCTCATAACCAGCGCCTACCCTTTATTCCGAAGGAAGGTGCTCGGGTAATTGCTAGAGGTAATGTGACCGTATATGAACGGGATGGGCAGTACCAGTTCTATGCCACACACATGCAGCCTGATGGAATTGGTAGTCTTTATTTAGCCTATGAGCAGCTGAAGAGCAAGCTTGAGCAAGAGGGGCTGTTTGCTGAAGCGCGTAAACGCCCTTTGCCTCGCTTTCCAAAGTGTATCTGCGTGATTACTTCGCCAACGGGGGCAGCTGTGCGGGATATCGTGATTACACTCCAGCGGCGGTTTCCGCAGGTGGCTATTGTAATCTATCCCGTACTGGTGCAAGGCAAAGGCGCCGCGCCTTCGATCGTGAAGGCGATTGGAGCGCTGAACCGCATGGGTGAGGCCGACGTGCTTATCGTCGGCCGCGGCGGGGGTTCGCTCGAGGAGCTGTGGGCGTTCAACGAGGAGGAAGTCGCGCGAGCGATATCGGCATCAAGGATTCCGGTCATCTCGGCCGTTGGCCACGAGACCGATTTCACGATTGCCGATTTCGCCGCCGACCTCCGCGCGGCTACGCCCACAGCGGCCGCGGAGCTGGCCGTGCCACACGCCGGCGAGCTAGCTGCGCAGCTTCGCCAGCAACAGCAGCGGCTGCGCCAAGCGCTGCAAAGACGCGCCCAGCGCGGACGCGAGCGTCACGCGGGGCTGGAACGCTCGCTGGCGCTGGCAGGCCCGCGCCGCTCGCTGATGCAGCACACGCAGCGGCTGGACCAGCTGCGTGAGCGGCTCCAGCGCTCAGCGGCTGCACGGCTTAGCCGTTCCCGCGAGCGCACAGCTGTGCTGCATCATAGTCTGCAGCGGTTCCATCCGCACGGCAGTGTTGCCGCTGCGCGTCAGCGCACCGAAAGCATACGCCGTGAGCTAATGGGTGCTATGCAGGCCCGCCTGCAGGAGAAGCGAGCTCGCTATGTAGCGGAGATTCGTCATCTGGATGCACTGAGCCCTCTTAAAGTTATGTCGAGAGGCTACAGCTTAGTCTATGACGAAGCAGAAGAACATTTAATCAAATCGCTGACCGAAGTACAGCTTGGCGATCTTGTAGTGATAAAGATGAATGACGGACAGCTGAACTGCCAGGTATGGGGAATGAAGGAGGATGGCAAAGACGATGACGAAGGAAGCGGAACTTGATTTTGAAGGCGCCATGGACCGGCTGGAGGAAATCGTACGTGAGCTTGAACACGGCGACGTTCCCCTGGAGAAGGCCATCGATTTATTTCAGCAAGGTATGAAGTTATCTCAGCTTTGCGGCAGCAAGCTTGAGCAGGTAGAGCGTAAGATCGAAATGATTACCCTAGAGGACGGAGAACTGCGTAAAAAGCCGTTTGGTGCACGTCTGGAAGGGGACGCCGATGACTCGCTTTGAGCATGAGCTTGAGAGAAACTCTGAAGGAGAAACACTGCGTCAGCCGCTGGAGGATTACATCAAGTCCTTAGGCGATCTAGTCTCACATGAACTAGAGGTTATTCTCCCCACGCAATGGATGGTTCCAGAGAATTTGCAGCAAGCCATGAAGTATTCACTTATGGCTGGGGGCAAACGCCTCCGGCCACTGCTGGTGATTATCGCATGTGAAGCACTGGGAGGAAGTCGAGAGGCTGCCCTGCCTGTCGCTGCTGCTATAGAGATGGTACATACCTACTCGTTAATTCATGATGATTTGCCTGCCATGGATAATGATGATTATCGGCGCGGGAAGCTGACGAATCATAAAGTCTTTGGGGAAGCGACCGCTATTCTTGCTGGTGATGCCCTTCTGACCCATGCTTTCTACAGTGTGGTACAAGCCTCGCGTAAATTTGGCATCCCTGCGGAGAGTGTACTATCCATCGTGGAGGATTTGGCGGAAATGGCAGGTCCCCGTGGTATGGTTGGCGGTCAGATTGCAGATATGGAAGGCGAGCAGGGTTTAACCGATCTTGCCCAGCTAAAGTACATTCATCTGCATAAGACAGGAGATTTGATTATCTTTTCGCTACTAGCTGGCGGTCGTATTGCAGGTGCTAACGAGCAGCAGCTTGAGGCTTTGCATAAATTTGGAACAGCCATTGGACTCGCTTTTCAAATCCAGGATGACATTCTAGATTTGGTTGGAGACGAAGGTAAACTTGGCAAAAAAACAGGCAGTGATGTTAAGCAGCAAAAAGTAACCTATCCTTATTTTATTGGCCTTGAAGCATCGCGAGAAGAAGTGAAGCAGCTTACAGAAACAGCCCGTAATGCTGTTCTGAACGGTGGCTTTCATGACAGCCAGCGCCTGCTGGAAATCGCAGATTACTTAATGGCACGTGATCACTAATTATGAACTTTCGAAACGGCTGTATTTCGACAGCCGTTTCGTTTGTGTTATAATGGGTTTTATATAATTTACAACATCTAGGAAAGCGGGGAACTATACGTGCTGCTTCCACAAATAAATGATCCTGAGCAACTAAAATCATTGTCAGTCGATGAATTAACTACCCTAGCGGAGGAAATTCGTCGATTTCTGATTGAGAAGCTTACAGCAACTGGGGGGCACCTCGGATCCAATCTAGGAGTCGTAGAGCTCACTTTGGCTTTGCATTATTGTTATAACAGCCCTCGTGACAAAATGATTTACGACGTTGGGCACCAGGCTTATGTCCACAAGATACTAACCGGTCGTCAAGACCGCTTCGATACCCTGCGTAAACATCAGGGCTTGTGCGGCTTCGTTAAGCGCTCCGAAAGCGAGCATGATGTGTGGGAAGCTGGACATAGCAGTACCTCATTATCGGCAGCAATGGGGATGGCGATGGCTCGCGATCTCAAGGGTGAAGACAATAAGGTTATTGCCGTGATTGGTGACGGTGCGCTTACTGGTGGAATGGCGTTTGAAGCACTTAATCATATTGGCCATGAGAAGCGTAAGCTGATGGTTATTTTGAACGATAATGAAATGTCAATTGCTCCTAATGTAGGGGCGATGCACAATTATCTAAGTAAAATACGTTCAGATCGCCACTATTTGCGTGCCAAAGACGAGGTTGAAGGGCTGCTTAAGAAGATTCCGGCCATCGGAGGACGATTAGCGAAGACTGCTGAACAGTTAAAGAATAGTCTCAAATATATGATGGTACCTGGAGTATTGTTTGAAGAGCTCGGCTTTACGTATCTCGGTCCGGTAGATGGACATGATCTGGAGAAGATGATTGATACCTTCCACCAAGCAGATAACGTGGCTGGACCTGTGTTGGTACATGTACTAACAACTAAAGGTAAGGGCTACAAACCGGCTGAGACCGATTTCTATAAATCACATGCCATTTCACCATACAAAATTGAGTCGGGTCAGGCGCTTAAAGCTGTGGGACCTCCAATGTACACGGAAGTATTTGGCGAGACGCTGATCGAACTGGGTCGGGAAGATTCCCGTCTGATTGCTGTTACACCTGCGATGCCAGGAGGCTCGGGTTTATTTCCTTTTGCTAAGGAATTTCCCGATCGTATGATTGATGTCGGGATTGCCGAGCAACATGCGGCTACGCTTTGTGCAGCTTTGGCTATGGAAGGGATGAAGCCGGTATATGCGGTGTATTCTACCTTCATGCAGCGTGCCTATGATCAGATCGTCCATGATATTTGCCGACATAACGCGAATGTTATGTTCGCCATTGACCGCGCGGGGTTTGTAGGTGCGGATGGTGAGACTCATCAGGGTGTGTACGATGTTGCTTTTATGCGCCATATTCCGAATATGGTGATGATGATGCCAAAAGACGAAAATGAGCTGCGTCATATGATGAAGACGGCGCTTGAATATAATGACGGTCCGATTGCTTATCGCTATCCGCGTATTAACGGTACAGGTGTAGCAATGGATCCTGAGCTGCGTACTATTCCAATCGGATCATGGGAACGACTGCGTACAGGCGAAGGTTATGCTGTTGTAGCCTGCGGACCTATGGTTCAAGTGGCTGAAGAAGCCGCTGATTTACTGAAGCGGGAAGGGATTCAGGTAGGCGTCGTAAATGCGCGGTTCCTGAAGCCACTCGATAACTCCATGCTGCTTGATTTGGCTCACGCTGGAACCAACATGGTTGTTATTGAAGAGGCTTGCCAAGCGGGAAGTCTCGGCAGCTCGGTATTAGAATTCTACGCAGAGAATGAAATTTATGACGCTCGTGTACATCTGATGGGTGTACCTGACATCTTTGTGGAGCACGGCTCTATTAAAGAACAGCGCCAGGAAACAGGTCTTACTGTAGAAGCGCTATGTGCACGTATCAAGTCCATGATGGCTTTGAGTGCTTATAACTACAAAACAACTTCGTCTTCCTAAATGGAAGCCGGAAATTAGCAACCCTTTGAACGATCGGGAGATGACCATGGAACACCGTAAAGAACGGATAGATGTACTACTTGTTGAGCAAGGTTTTTATGAAAGCCGTGAGAAGGCTAAAGCAGCCATTATGGCAGGACTGGTGCTCGCGGATGAAGAACGCATTGAAAAGGCTGGTATGAAGGTGTCACGAGAGGCTACCCTTAAGGTTAAAGGCTCTGTGCATCCATATGTAAGTCGTGGGGGCCTAAAGCTGGAGAAGGCTCTACGCCAATTTAATATTGATCTTACGGGACGGACCATGCTGGACATTGGTGCTTCTACTGGAGGCTTTACGGATTGTGCACTTCAGAATGGGGTAAGCCATGTGTACGCGATTGATGTCGGCTATAATCAGCTGGATTGGTCGCTGCGTAATGATGAACGCGTTAGTGTGATGGAACGAACGAATTTCCGATATATGACGCCTCCAGATTTGGTGGGTCCGATTCCAGATTTTGCGAGTATTGATGTTTCATTTATCTCCTTAAAAATAATTCTTCCACCTCTCAAAGCTTTGCTTAAACGCCCGGCGGATATTGCTGCGCTGATCAAACCACAGTTTGAGGCAGGACGGGAGAAGGTTGGTAAATCAGGTGTAATTCGTGATTCTGCTGTTCATAAAGAGGTATTAATTAATGTACTGACTATGGCGGCAGAGCTAGGTTACCAGCTGCAGGGATTAACTTTTTCGCCGATTACAGGCGGGGAAGGCAATATTGAGTTTCTTGCTCACTGGAGACTAACGCCTGAATTGGCGGAAGCTGAAGAAGGTTTATTACAGCCTTCAGATGCTTTATCATCAGTCATCCCAGTGGAGGATTTCCCATCCCTAGCGGATGAAGTGATTAAGCAGGCTACGGGTACTTTTAATGTAAATTCGACTCATGGAAACTCATCGCGCCGGTGAGTTTCTTTTTCCGTATGGGCAAATTAATAAGATCAATTATTCGGAAAGCTTCTAAAAAGGAAGCTTAGAAGAAGGAATTGGCATGGCTTCACGCGAATAAATCACCGAGGTGATTGATAGTGGCGGGTAGCTCTGACAAGGTCGTCATGGCGTTTATTGGAGTAGCATTATCGATTTTTATAATTTATCGGATATATATATGGCTGCAAAGTTCTCCGCGTTCTTTCATGAAGGATCAGATCCCGTTTAATAAAGTGATTATTCCTCACCCATCTATAGACATACTAGAGGATGAAGGTTACGAGGTCGTTGGAGGGAAACTCAAAATCCCGTTGTCCTTCAACGTAAACGGGGCGCAGATGTATAGCCGGTTATTTATAGATTATGTGGCGACTAAAGAGGAAGGATCAATATATTTGGTTATCCTTTCTAGACCACGCAAACCTTTGGATTTCACAGGCAGTGGCTTACGAGATACTTTGCTTCCGTACTTACTGATTTATCCGGAATGTAACGGAGTATTGTATGTTAATGTTGCTACGGGATCTATTCAAGTGATTAAGCTCGGCAGGGATGACGGAGAATCAAACTGAGTCCATATTTAACTAGGTGTATGCTTCCGAAGTAGTTTTGCCGAAGCATTTCAGGAAGCATTGCTTACAAAAATTTTAGGAGGCAACAATGAAGGGACAACGACATATTAAGATACGCGAGATTATTACGCAGAAGGATATCGAGACACAGGACGAGCTGGTGGAAGCCTTGCGAGAATCTGGTTTCCAGGTTACTCAAGCTACAGTATCTCGAGATATTAAAGAGCTATTACTCATTAAGGTTCCTATGGATGATGGAAGATACAAATATTCGCTTCCAACGGATCAACGGTACAATCCAATACAGAAGCTAAAGCGCGTTTTGGTGGATAATTTTGTGCAAATCGATTCATCGGCTAATCTTGTGGTGATGAAATGCTTACCGGGGACGGCTAACTCAGTCGCTGCTTTGATTGATAATATTGACTGGCCACAAATTATGGGGACCATCTCAGGAGATGATACCATTCTTATTATTTGCCGCCAGCCTGAGGACAGTAAGACTGTAATTTCACAAATCATGGGTTACATTTCTTAAATTATAAGAAAGTATTAATTTCATTCTATCAAATTCTTATCATCTTCTCGGAGGTGCTCTATTAGTGTTAGAAACCTTGTCTATCCGCAATCTAGCCGTCGTTGAGGCGGTAGATGTGCATTTTTATCCTGGCTTCCATGTACTCACAGGGGAGACCGGAGCAGGTAAATCCATTATTATTGATGCGCTTGGACTGATTGCCGGAGGTCGCGGCTCCGCGGATTCTATTCGTTACGGTTGTGAAAAAGCAGAGATGGAAGCGCTTTTCAGCCTCCCAAGCGGTCATCCCGTCTGGGATACTTTAGAGCGTCTTGGCATTGAGGCTCAGCGTGAGGAGCATCTTATAATACGCCGTGAGCTCACCTCTCAGGGTAAAAGTACATCACGTGTAAACGGACAGATGGTCAATCTTACTATGCTACGTGAAATTGGCGAGCAGCTGGTTAATATTCATGGACAGCATGAACACCAAAACTTATTGAAGGCCGAACGACATTTGGGACTGTTAGATACATACGGAGAACCCATTATCGGGCCGCTAAAAGCGGTATATCAGGAAAAGTATTCAGCCTTTGCGAAAGTGGAGAAAGAGCTCCGAGAGCTGCAGGAATCCAGCCAAAAAGCTTATCAAATGCTTGATTTATACCGTTTTCAGTTAGAAGAAATTTCATCTGCCGCATTAAAACCGGGAGAAGATGAATTACTTGCTGAAGAACGGGTCAAACTATCCCACAGTGAGAAAATGATGGATTCCGTATCCGGTGCATATGAACTCCTTTACGATAGACAAGGCTTAGAATCCATAGGTAATGTCATTTCCAGACTCGAGGATGCGGTTCGTTATGATGAAAAGGGTCTTAAATCCGTGCTTGAGCAGCTGCAATCTTCTTATTATCAACTAGAGGATGCTGCATTTCAGCTTCGTGATTACCGAGAAGAGATCGAATTCAACCCACAGCGACTCGAGGAAATCGAGAATCGTCTGGATTTAATTACCGGACTCCGCCGTAAATACGGAGATAGTGTAGAACAGATTCTGGCTTATTATGAACAAATCCATCGGGAAACCGATCTGCTTGAGAATAAAGATGAATATCTGGAGAAGCTAACGACCAAACGCGATGCATTGCTTTCTGTATTGATGGAAGCAGCTGCTGAATTAAGTGAAGCACGGAAGCTTTGTGCGTCTGATTTGGCCACGCAAGTGGAAAGTGAGCTTAAAGATCTTCAGATGGAAAGAACCTCGCTACAGGTTAAATTAGATACGCTGGAGGACCCACGTGGCGTTGAATATAAGGGTCGGCGTATTCGTCTTACAAGACAAGGGATCGACAGTGCGGAATTTATGATTTCCCCTAACCCTGGCGAGCCGCTAAGACCTCTTGGCAAAATTGCCTCGGGTGGTGAGTTGTCGCGAATTATGTTGGCAATGAAGAGTATTTTTGCGCGTCATGATGCGATTCCAGTTCTGATTTTTGATGAGGTAGATACCGGTGTGAGTGGACGGGCTGCTCAATCGATCGCAGATAAACTGTATAAGCTATCCTCCACTTGTCAGGTGTTCTCCATTACGCACTTACCGCAGGTGGCTTGTATGGCTGATCATCAGTACTTAATCCGCAAAAAGGTTGAGGACGGAAGAACCATGACAGAAGTGGAATCACTCTCGAATGATGGACGTGTAATGGAGCTGGCCCGAATGCTGGGTGGAGTGGAAATTACCGAAAAAACATTGCACCACTCGCAGGAAATGCTTAATTTGGCCGAGGCAAGTAAGGCTGCAACAAGCTAAGCGGGACAATGATTGACAGTAATAAAAGCCTGGGGGCAAGGTTATCTTATAGGTACGCAATTGGCGACCACCTTTTTCGTCAAGCGAAAGAAGCAAAAGGGAGCGTGACAGCCATTGAAGCCTAACCTCAGGAAGTTAATGCCAGGCCTTTTATTTGCCTTCTTTCTTAGTTTATCGGGCATAACGGGAACCCACCAAAGTTTTGCCGCACCACTGAACAGTGAACCTGCCAAGGTGACTGCGCATGGAATGAAACCGGAACTGAAGGTGATCCCGGGAGGTCAAACGATCGGAGTAAAGGTGAAATCAGCAGGTGTTCTGGTTGTTGGACATCATCTGATTGAAGTATCCGAGAAATCCAAGCTTTCCCCAGGTGAGGTCAGCGGTTTGGTGCCAGGTGATTTGATGATCTCCATTGATGGAGAGAAGTTGGACGAGTTATCTAAGGTGGCCAAGCTTGTAGATCGTGCTGGAAAAGCGAATAATTCTCTGACGATTGTCTTTAAACGCGCTGGGAAAGAGCATACAGCCAAGCTGAAACCCGCGTATGATATTAATGACAAAGTCTGGAGGTTAGGCCTGTACATTCGAGATTCTGCAGCGGGTGTCGGCACGTTAACTTTTTATGCCCCGAAACAGGGGGTTTATGGAGCTTTAGGACATGTGATTACGGACATGAATACAGGAACACCAATTGTTGTTGGCAGCGGTCATATTGTTCAGTCCAGTGTAACTTCGATTTCTAAAAGCCAGGATGGCGACCCGGGTGAGAAACGAGCCCATTTCTTGAAAGAAAGCCAAGTACTTGGTAATGTGGAGAGTAACACAGATTTTGGCATCTTCGGTAAAATGAGTCGTAATCCCGAGCATAGTCTTTATAAAGAACCTATTCCTGTGGCAATGAGCAATCAAGTCAAGGAAGGTCCAGCTGAAATTCTTACCGTTGTAGATGGGCAGCAGGTGGAGCGATTTAAGGTTGAGATCATTCATGTGGCACATCAGCAGACGCCGGCGACAAAGGGTATGGTCATTCGTATCACAGATCCGCGACTGATCGATAAGACAGGTGGTATCGTTCAAGGGATGAGCGGAAGTCCAATCGTTCAAAATGGAAGGCTCATAGGTGCTGTAACTCATGTGTTTGTAAATGATCCTAAGTCCGGCTACGGTTGCTTCATCGAATGGATGCTTAAGGATTCTGGTGTAACCCTACAGGAGAATAGGTATCCATTAAATCTTAAGGCGGTTTAGCCTTAAGATTTTTTTGTCGAAGGATTACGAAGATCATCGAACTTTGAAATAAAATATTTAATTATAATCCATGCCAGAAAAAAAATAAAGAAAAATAATTTTCGACAGAAGGGAATTCAATCTCCATGTCGAAAATGTTAAGAGACAAGAAAAAAATGTTATTTTCGAATAGCAGATATAATTAAGTAGGAAGCAGCCAGTGCAGAATATTGAAGTGTTGTTGGCCGATGATAACAGGGAGTTTACGAATTTGCTTTCCGAATACATTTCTGAACAAGAAGATATGACGGTAACGGGTATCGCCTACAATGGTGAAGAAGTGCTTCAAATGCTAAGCGAAGCACGCAAAGTTCCCGATGTCCTTATTCTTGATATCATCATGCCACATTTAGACGGTCTGGGTGTCTTGGAACGTCTGCGTGATATGGATCTGAATCCTCAACCGAAGATCATCATGCTGACCGCTTTTGGTCAGGAGAACATCACTCAAAGAGCTGTACAGCTTGGTGCATCCTATTATATTTTGAAACCGTTCGATATGGAGGTCCTGGCAAATCGTGTACGTCAGCTTGTAGGGGTCCAAGGCAGCATGAGCTCATCCTCTAACATGTACAACTATTCGTCGACGTCCAGATCGAATGTAGTGCCGCTTACGAAGGGCAAGAACCTTGATGCTAACATTACCTCGATCATCCATGAAATCGGTGTTCCAGCACATATCAAGGGCTATCAGTACCTGCGCGAAGCGATCACCATGGTATATAACAATATCGAGATCCTTGGTGCGATTACAAAAACACTCTATCCAGCCATTGCAGAGAAATTCAAGACCACGCCTTCACGCGTAGAACGCGCGATTCGCCATGCAATTGAAGTGGCTTGGACCCGTGGCAACATCGACTCCATCAGCCATTTATTCGGCTATACGATTAATATCTCCAAATCTAAGCCTACTAACTCGGAATTTATTGCCATGGTAGCCGACAAGCTGCGGATTGAGCATAAGGTTAGTTGAAAGGGTTAGGGGCTTTGTGGGGTAAGGGATTATGGATGCTGGAAGGTGTTTAGGCTAAAACAATTTTGCCTATAAATATCTTTTTGGGCTGTTTTAGACCAATAAATACTTTCTTGGGTATCGTATAAATTCATTCCTTTATTGGGTGCGGAAATAATCCAATGGAGGAATGATTTTTTATGACTGATTTTGAATTCAAAAAGACAGCTAACTCTATTGTTTAGAATTAGCTGTCTTTTTGTTGTTTTATATTCCATCTGAAACCAAACTTACATACTCTCGTACTATTCATGTGGTAAAATAATGAAAATATTCTATAATAAAACGATTATTTACTCAAAATAATAGATAAATCTTAATGGCTTCTTACCAAAATTGGAGGGTGTAAACGTGAATCGATATGTAGTTGGTGAAAATGTTACAACGCCAGATGGTAAAGGAAAGGTTTATGCCTATAGTAATAACTGGTATACAGTAAAGTTAGAAAAGCATGGTGAAATTAAATATTACACAGAACTGCAATTAAGCAAAGTATAATAACACTGCTAATTAAAAAAAAGAATCCGAAGGAGATTACATAAAATTGGGACTATTTAAAGCGAACCCAGAAAAGCAAGCCAAGAAAAAAGAAGCAAAAGAGCTGCGTAAGGCGCTTGAAGCCGCTGGGCGAACCAATTACGTTATGATTCATCACTTATCTGGGTTCCCAAAGTCTGAAGAAAATGTAGTAATGGGGATTGGTAGGGAGTCGAAAAGAACACACATAGAATAAACGGTGAGACTGTAACTGTCACAGGTTTGGAGTGGGGAGAAAGCTCAAGACGTTCAGCAAGTTCCGCAGCCGATGTGGTTAACATGGAGTATAACTATATGAAAAAAGAATTGACCAGAGATGTCATACGGTATTCTTTTATTCCAATTAGTATTATTGTTTTCGGTCTCGTTATTTATCCTGGTCTTTACAAGTATGATAAATTAGATCAGAGCTTACCTGTTAAAATAAATCGAATAACAGGGAATACTAAAATTCTTACGCTTAATGGATGGCAAGATGCAAATGACTATGATTATGCATCAAATCTATTCTATGAGTATAAACGGCAAGTTATTGATGCTATGGAAGAACAGAATGATTCTATTAAGAATAGTGTAATGGATAGCGTTCTAATTGAATTAGAAAATGCTAAAAACCAAATCATAAATACAGCTAATTCGGAGGAGATAAATCCCACTTATGCAGATGGAACGTCTGTTTTTAATTCGGTGAGAGATAGAAGCGACAAGAACAAATTAAATAGCGATAGTGAATTATTGAACTTTGGATTAGGAGACACAAAAGAGACTGTAAAGAAATCAATGGGAACACCGAGTAGCATAATAAACAGTGGAGATACTTGGTTTTATGGATCTTCGATGGTAAATTTTAAAGAAGGTGTCGTTGAAGGATGGAATGACCCATTGAATGAGTTACACCTCAGATGAAAAAGAGATGCTTCTGATAGTGTATATCCCTTCGTGGAGCGCAGGAACCTTTCTATTTCTATATTAGCTTATAAAGGAGCAGTCATGTGAGCATTTTTGAATGAATAGAGATGGATGTTTTTAAAAGCATATTCGGTTTTAGTATATTGAGCGGCATTTACTTCTTGCATGTGTGGGACGCCGTGTTCGTTTTTCTTAATCAAATTCTTGTTTTACCATCATGTAAGACTTATTGCCTATTACCTTTATTTGGATTAAGATATCTGTACTACTAGAATAAAGGGGAATACATATGAAAAAAGTTGTTTTACTGTTGATGATGTTCATTATCTTACTTCCATCACAAGCATTTGCTTCAGTAACGATGTCAACAAGTGAGATCGAAAGACTTTATTTTGAGAATTATAAAACACAGGTTAAGGAAGTAAAAGAAGCTCAAAAAAATCTTAATAATATCTTAGGTAAGGAAGTACGAGAATTAACTGAGAAGGTAAAACAATCAACGGCGAAATATAATAGTGTTGTTAAAAGTAAAGCAAATAAGACTATAATTGAACAAACCAAAGTACAACGAGATAAGGACAAAAAGTCATTAGCAGCAGCAAAATCTAAATTAACTAAGGAAATAAATGAGCGTAAAAAAGAAACAAATCAAGGATTAAAGTACATAGCTGACCAAAAAGCTTCATTAATTAAATATATAAAAGATTACAATGCTGGCAAAACAAAAGATAACCAGCAACAGTTTAACGCTAATACTCTAAGCTCTTTAAATTCAATAGAACATTCATTTATTGAGTTGATTGATTATTTAACCAAACTATAACTTTTAAAAGGCAGCGGGACAATTTGCTGCCTTTTTTCTGTAAAATGCTTATTTCATTTTCCAAAATAGTGGTCAAACATAATACAATAGAACTATCATTTAGAAAATGGTAACATATTGATATATTAATTTATTGAAAATGATTATCTTTAAAATTGAGGTGAAGTATTAATGAAAAAGGATAAATGGACAATATTCTTGTGGGCAGTAGTGGGATTGGAATTTTTACAAATCATCTATGACTTATTTAAAGAACACACTATCAGATGGTTTTCTCTGATCATAATGATTTTACTTCTAGTTTCTATTATGAGCACTAAGATAAGTAAAAACAAAAATTAATTATTTATACATATATTGAGTGAATGTTAAACAGTAATTTGATAAATCCCGTCTTTCATCATCTGCGATCACAATACGCAGTCACAATACGCCTTACTTACGCGATTTTCAGCGATGTGTTACTGATGGAATTACATGGTATTTCAAATCGTAAGTGGTATTAATGGAAGCTAAATCTAAAACTAAAGAGTAATATTAAAGCCCTTGAGGATTATCTCAGGGGCTTTAATATATGTGTCTTATTCATACTTTATTGATTAGTTCTCATTAATCACCACAGTTTAGATTTTAATCTCCTGACTATAATTGTTATATACAATTACGAGGGAGAACGTTTCATATGACTAAAAAAACCAACAAGAACGAATATAAACTTGTTATTCACTATACAAGTGAGGAAGATTCTATTTCTAAAGAGCAGTTAGAACAAGAGGTTTGTGATTGAATTGAAAAAATGTAAAAATTCATTCCTCAAAAGTTCCACCTGAAGTACATTCTAAAGAGATTGGTAAAAAATCAGATGAGTAATGGGAAGAATAAAAATGAATTTGAGTTAGTCATTCACTATGCCAGCGAGGAAGAATCTAAGTCTAGAGATATCTTGAAGAAGAGTTGATAAAGTGGTTCGAGCTTGTATTAAAGGAATATTCCCCAAAGGCTGATTCTGAAAAAGGTGAAAAGCTTGAACAAGACACTGATAATGAAACTAAAAAGAAGCCCAAGTGATAATTGAAGTGCACCCCTTAGAATAGACATTGGATAAAACCCCTGGTTTGTCCGATGAAATTCTAGGGGGTGCATTTTTATGGCGATTAAAGGACAGAAGTTTAAAACATACTCGGATGAGATCAAAAAAGAGGCCATTCGTTTACATGTGGAGGAAAGATGGACTTACCGGAAAATTACGGAGCATTTTGAGATTCACGACCAAGGGCGAGTAAAGAAATGGATGAAGAAATACCGAGAGCTAGGGGAATTTGGGCTACTAGATCAACGGGGGCGTCGTAAAGAATATATCGATCAGGATAGGTATGTTCAAAAACTCAAACGTGAAAATGAAATGCTAAAAAAGTGTTTGGAAATCTGGATGCAGGAGGTGAAACACACAAATTTAGCGTCATTGAGAGTGCCGCAAAAGAGTATGCCGTCAGAGACCTATGTAAACTCTTTAGGGTCTCCAGAAGTGGATACTACGCTTTCTTGAAGCGCAAAGGAACAGATCGGGATCAGAAAGCAAAAGCGCTCATTCAAAAGGTGTATGAACGGTATAACGGAATCTACGGTTATCGCCAAATTCAATTGTTCCTGCTACAAGACCATGGGGTTTGGATGAATCATAAGAAGGTACTCAGAATTATGCAGGATTTAGGCATTCGTTCGAGGATCCGCCGAAAACATCGTTGTAATTATACTACTTCCGAAGGAAATCGTATGGCGAAAAATATACTGAAACGGGATTTCAAAGCAGATGCTCCCAACCAAAAATGGGTGACAGACATTACGCAATATCGAGTAGGCGAAAAGTGGCTCTATCTCTCTGCGATTAAAGATTTGTTCAATAACGAAATTATCGCTTATCGAATGAGCGCTAGGAATGACAATGAACTGGTTCTCCGAACCTTTCGGCAAGCGTGGACTCAGCAAAAAGACGTGACTGGGCTGATCGTTCACAGCGATCAGGGATTCCAATACACGTCTCATGCATACCATGACATGCTGCCAAAGGTTGGCGCCCGAATCAGCATGTCTCGCCGAGGCAATTGTTATGACAACGCCTCTATGGAGAGCTTCTTCTCGCATCTCAAAACGGAAGGACTCTATCCTTATGATATCCGAAATATAGATGAGGCACAAAGGAAAATTGAAGATTACATTCGATTTTACAACCAACATCGGCCACAACGAAAGCTGAATAAGCTACCCCCGGTTCAGTACCGGAAGCAGCTTATTGGCTAGGGCTTTTTTTCAGTGTCTATAAAATGGGGTCTTGACCAAATTTCACTGGGCTTTTTTTAGTTTATATGTATTAGACATCCGATGATGTATCAGTTAGTTGTTTCATCTTCAAACTGCATAAGTATTGATATGTCAGTTATGTTAAGAGCTGAGGCTATTCTTGTGATCATTGCTAAATTGACTTCTTCTCTAGCATTTCTACAGAGTTCGGATATTGCTGCTTGACGAACATCCGCCAGTTCAGCCAATTGCATTTGTGTAACCCCTTTTTCTTTGAGAACTTCTCTAAGTTTAATCACTAATTTCATATACATTACTCCTTTGGATTTCATAGAAAATAAGAGTTGACTATATACGTTTAAACGGTTATTATTGTCCTAAGAAATTAAACGCTTAGACGTATATTTACTAATTGAGTATATCACCGATCTAAAGGAATGTAAATAACATTACCTTTCTTTCCCAATGTGTATTTTTAAGCGGAAAATTTCCGGTGGTTCCATCCAAAATATGAGTTAAAGGGGATATTAAAATGACAAACACTAACAATCAAGTAACAATCGAGGAAATCTTAACCCATTGCGATATCAGCAAAAAAGCAATTGAAGTTATTAATTGCTTTAAATTTTTCCTACGGACTAATGAGGATAAAGCAACATTTATTAATGAGTTTGAAGGTCGTTTGGTTTGGAAGCAGCGTAATCCAGTTTTTGAGGCTGAACGTCTTGCAAAAGAGATTGGCTCATACCACTATACATATGATAGTTACACAACGCTTGAGCAAATGGATATGAATACCGCTCTGGAAACCTTGTTTTTGGAACCTTTGAATATTTGTGAAATACTTCAATTTGAATATTGCCTCTATAAGCAGATGGAAACTGTTATCAACTGTTTGGTCTAAAACTGATACAGGAATAAATAGAACGACTTTTTCAAATATCAAAGTTGACGGAACACCTATTTCTAGCGGTGCATTATCAGGCCCACTGAACGATCATTCGAATGTTACTGTCAGTGGAAGTAATGTAATTACAATTGTTGTAAATAGTTACATTTACAATTAAAATAATGGACAGTAGAAACTTTTGTGTCTATTGTCCATTATTGTTTTAAGGAGGAAACGTATGAAGGTAGTTTTTAAAGTAATCTTACTTACATCAGTTATTACGTTAATACTAGGAGGGACTGGCGTACACGCTTCACGCAGCAAGCCAGACATTTACGTTAATGATGAAAAGTTAGACATTTATGCAAATGTCACTTTTCTTGGAACAACTCTTGTCCCTATGCGACCCATTTTTGAAAAGTATGGAATGTCGATTGAATGGGATAATAACACAAAAACTGTGACAGCATCAAAAGATAATAAAGTTATAGTGCTAACAAATAATTCTTATGATGCATTATTAAATGGAGAAAAAGTTGTATTAAATCAAGCACCATCACTTGAACCTACGAGTAATATCTTTTATGTAAATCTGAGATTTATTTCTGAAGCATTGGGGGCAAAAGTGAATTGGGAAAAAACAGAGAATGATGCAAAGATTCACATTGATTTTGTAAAGTAGTTTTTATTAATTATGATAAATATCAAATAATAAACGCCTACCGTTGATATGGAATGGTGTTTATTATTTACGTTGTATTATAAATTTGGTAGTAATTCAAAATGAATAGTTAGAAAATACCTCTTGCTTAAAGAACGTATGTTCGGTATTTAATGCATATCAATAAAGGGGGGATGTCGGCATGTTGAATAAACAACAAAGAATGGTGATGTTGCTTGAATTGAAAAGTTTTATGCGAGTGTGGAAAAATTATAATATTTAGTGAACTTTTGAATATAAACATCACGAAGTAGGATAAATGAGGATATAATGTGAGGTTCATAATTAAAGCTCTTTGGTCAATATTTAAAGCAGCAGTTCAAGATTGAGGAATTTACAAAGGTCCAGTCAATACATTAAATACTTAAGGGAACGTGGCAAGTACACTGTCGTAAGTGTTGATGCTTCTAAAAAGATTAATTATGGATTTGCTCACCCAAAGAGATCCCCAACAAATTTCTATGGCAAAAAATGTGTTGGGAAAGATTTTTAATGATAAGTGAACCACTGTCCGCGGCAAGAGCTATCAACAAATCAATGCAGTAAAAAGGCACTGAGATCTGATATGCTCCCATCATAGTAGACAGTAGAAAAAAATTCTACTGCTACAATGATGGGAGTTTTTCATTCCTCAGTGTCTTCTTTGTTTATACTTTTCCACCAGAGAATTGTAATTTTTAAAGCAGCTTAATCAGCTCTTCTAGCTCGTCAACTATACCTTTTGCAAGTTCAAAATTATTGTCTTTTAAAGCTAATTCTATTTTCATTTCAACTGCTTTTTTATTTTGTTCATTTTCTAAATAATCTTTATCAAAATGACTGGCATAAATCATCTTTCTGAATTTTCGCATACTCATTTTTCTAATCGTCTTATCGTCAATGATTAATACATAATCCATACCATTTACTACAGAATAGAAATCATGAGAAATCATGAGAATCGCACCTTTATAGTCTTCAATGGCTTTCTCCAGTGCGATTTGTGTATAGGTATCTAAATGGCTTGTCGGTTCATCAAGAAGCAATAAGTTTGCTTTACTTGCAGAAACTTTTGCCAATTGCAGTATATTTTTTTCGCCACCAGATAAAGATTCTATCTTTTGATTAAGAATTTCTCCTTCAAAGCCATAGTTTGAAAGATGTGCTCTAATCTCGTCATAAGTTGCAAACCCAGCATCGATGAAGTCTTCTAGTATAGTATTAGAATCCTTTAGCACTTCGTCTTGAAGCTGAGAAAGATAAGCTACTTTAATATCAGCATTTATTTCAATTGAATCATGATTATTTTTAAAGATATCTCGGAGTAAAGTCGTTTTCCCGGTACCGTTTGGACCGATAAGGGCTATTTTATCTGTAGGTTTCATCTCAAAGTTAACATTTTCTAAAATCAACTCATCAAAGGAAACACTATAATTATTCACATTTAAAACAGTGATGTCTTCTTCAATTTCATTGTCCACACCAAAACTGATTTTCGGTTGCTTAATATCAACGAATGGCGCTTTAATTTTTCGCGCTTCCAATCGTTCTTGAAACTTAACCCTAGCTTTTAACGCTCTCCCTCTAGATGCTTCTGAATTATAGGTTGCGATCGCTCTAAGATTATCAATAATGTTATCGTATCTCTCAATTTCTTCTTGTTCAGCGACTGCGATTTCTTGTAACTCAATTTTCGTCTGAAGTAATGAGAAGTTATACTCAATATATCGCCCATCGAACTCTTGGATCTCCATGTTTTCGAGGTGTAAAATTTTGTTAAAACAATGATTCAATAGATAACGGTTATGCGTAACAACTAGCAATATTCCTTTGTGAGCATTAATAAGATTTTTAAGTGCATTTAGGTTTTCAAAATCTAAAAATACATCGGGCTCATCCATAATCATTAAGTCTGGACTAGTCAGCATTTCCTTCATCACTTGAATAAGCTTGAATTCCCCACCACTTAGGTCGGATACCCTAGCATCTTTTAGCTTCAAGAGGTTGGCTAAATTTAGTTTCTTATTAATATTGCTTTCAAAATCATTTCCATCCATTAAATCAAAGGCATCTAGAGCTAATTGATACTTTTCGAGTAATGAATCAATATCTGATGATGTTTCCATTTCAGTGAGAATAGCTGTTATTTCATTTTGTATCTTAATAAATTCTTCTCCTATATATTCAAAAACGGTTGTTTCTTTAGATTTGTCTAGTTGCGAAAACTGACTTACATACCCAATTTTGCAGGTTGGGTCCATCTCTAGCTTGCCTTCGAACAAATATTTTTCTGGATCCATCAGTATATCGATCAGTGTACTTTTACCACTGCCACTTGTTCCTATAAAAGCGCAATGTTGTGCTTCTTCTAACGTAAATGAAATGTTTTTATATAGTTCTTTTTGCGGAAATGCGAAGGATAAGTTATCAACTTTTATCATAGTATTACCTTTCTTTATAACTAAATTAGTGAATATGAATAGAAGGATTGAAGATCATAAATTTTGAGTTTACCGTTGATAGAGTAACACTGTTTACAGCTAACATCAATCGTTTCGAATTAAAGTTGTTCGTGAAATCGAAAAATCCAACTTAGAACAATAGGATCAAGCTTACTCAGATGGCTTCTTATAGCTAGATTACATATGGCCAGTAGTTGAGTTGGCTGTGGCAGAGTCTCTTAATATATCTTTCATGTTACGAATTTATTGGGTATAATTGGAAGAATAATAAATTCAGGAGGTTCGTAGACATGAAGAAGAAAATAGTAGGGATTGTAGCATCGGCGTTGTTACTTGGTAGTTCAATAGGATTCGCAGCAAGCTCGTCTTTAATTGGCGCTAAAGTTTCCGGAATTTATACGATAAAACAAGACGGAAAGAAGATTGCAGATGCGATCGTAGTAAATAACTCGGCTTACGTACCTGTGCGCACGATGTCTGAAGCGACCGGAGCAGGTTTGACGGTAGAAGGGAAGACGATAATATTGGAGAGTAAGGAGACTGAGAAGGCAGCGCTAAAGGCAAGTATTGCAGCGGCTAAACTCCGGGAAAGATTAGCAGGGGCAGAATCAAGCGTTCAAGTTCTCAAGGAAGCCATCCAACTGGTGGAAACTACTGCGGCCGACCTAACAAGCGCAGCAGACCAAGAGGCTCGAAGAAACTATATCGCGGAGTTGAATAAACGTGTTGAGTTCATGGAAACAGAAATTGCGCAGCTCAAGGAGCAGCTCGGCGAATAATAAATGAATAGATAGTCGCAATATTGAAGTTTGTTGTTCCGATTTAACAGAAAGTCAACGCTATGATTATATGCAAACGTAGAAGTTAATGACTGGAACGTCCGGATGTCCGTCATTTCCAGAATCGTAGAGTGGCTGAAACAGTAACAAATAAATAAATTTTCTTAGCGATTCTTTAATGATTTGAAGAATCGTTTTTTTTTTTGTAATGACGAGAGAGTTTGTTTTCTTCGAACAAATGGATGATAATGAAGGAATGATCCGGGCAAATCGCATGACATCGTTTCTATAAATTACATAACTTTATACCCTAAAAGCGAGGCGTAACGAAATGAATACATCTGAGTTTCAACAGTATGTGAAGAAGTTCAGTGAAACCAAAGGTTTTGACACGAGCTCCATTGAGCAGAGAATGCTGTACTTAATGACTGAAGTAGGGGAATTGTCCAAAGAGGTGCTATCCGTATCCTTCGACCCCGGTTCAGAGAAGAAAGAGAACTTGGGATTTGAGATGTACGACGTGGTGTGGAATATTTTTGATCTGGCCAATAAGCTGGATATTGATCTAGAGCAGGCATTTAAACGTAAGCTGGAAATCAATGAACAGAGATCATGGGAGTAACACAAAAAAATCCAAGGACATCCCGCTCGGGAAGCCTTGGATTTTTTGATCTAAATTTTTTATTTAAATGAAGCATAACCTTCATCAGCCATTACAACACTACCGTTAATTGCACTAGCTTCTGGTAAGGAGAGCAAGTATACAGTGTCTGCAACTTGTTCAGGCAATGTTAATTTGTTACCCATTACTTTGCTCTTCATCTGGTCGACCATTCCTTGATCTTTATATCCTTGGATAATTGGCGTATCTACAGCGCCTGGAGCAACGGCAAGCACGCGGATGCCATGAACGGACATTTCAAGTGCTGCAGATTTAGTCATCATAATGACCGCACCTTTGGAAGCGTGATATGCGAATGTACCTGGGGAAGCTAGGAATCCAAATACAGAAGCTGTATTGATGATGACCCCTTTGATGCCGAGCTCACGCATTTTTTTACCTGCTGCGATAATACCGTGGGCAACACCATGCTGATTGACATTAATAACACTATGATAATCCTTAAGGTCTTGGTCTAGTACAGGAGTGACGCGGCCGATCCCGGCATTGTTGAACATAACGTCAATTCTTCCATATGTGGCAACGGTTTTCTCAACCAGTGCTTCTACCTCTTCGTATTTTGAAACATCCGTTTTGACGAAAATAGCTTCGCCACCATCCTTGATAATCTGTGCGACCGTTTCTTCACCTAATTGTTGATTGAAATCGGCAACGACCACTTGATCGCCTTTACTTGCAAATTTAATTGCGGTTTGTTTCCCGATTCCACTGGCTCCACCTGTAATTACGGCTACTCTTTTGTCTGTCATTTGGGACTCCTCCTCGAGAAATATAGTTATACTAGAAATATAGGTTCATAAGGTGAAAAGGTTATTTACTAACTTATTTACATTCTAGCACTTGTCTAAATTAATTAAAATTTAAGTAAATTTAATAGGTGTTAAGTAAATATTAACTTAGGGAGTGATTCAAATGAATTTAGAGCAATGCGAGAATATCGTAGAAGTCGCAAAGATTGGTTCACTAACCAAAGCTGCTCAGAATCGTCATATCACCCTGTCTGCCATAAGCCAGTCCATAACACTGCTGGAAGCGGAGCTTGGAGTTACTTTGTTCATTCGTTCGCGAGGCCAACGAGCAGTTCCCACAGCAGAGGGACAAGCTATTATCAGCAAAGCAAATGAAGTCTTGATGAAAGTAAATGAATTAAAAGCTGAAGCACAGATCTACAGCGATGCGCTTAGTGGTCATTTGAAGATTGCTACGATTCCGGGACCCATGCATCTAATCGTGAAGGTCATATCCGGTTTTAAGGCGGATTTTCCAAATGTGAAAATAGAGATTTTTGAAAAGGGACCTAAAGAAATTCTGGATAATGTGCTTCAGGATGAAATGGATATCGGACTGATGGTCTCACCAGAGGGCTTATCAGAGAAACATAAAGGGGTCGTATTCGAGGAATTAATGGAAGGTAAGATTGTTGTAGGCTTACATCCTCAATCACCACTAGCTTTAAATACAATAATTACGCCCGAACAGTTAGTAGGCCAGACGTTGGTTTTATACGATGATCATTACATACAGGACTTTGTGGAGCGTTATTTACTGAAAGTTGGGCCGATGAATATTCTTTTTACAAGCAATAACACCCGTGCCATTGATAATGCAGTTGCGTCAGGACTCGCGATCACGATTGGGATGGATTATTCTTTTCTAAAAACATTTGAGGGTTCTCAGAAGATCATGAAGACGATCGAGCTACGATCACCAGATCATAATACTCCGGGGTCCATTGTTTCAGCTTCTAAACAAGGATCGAAAACAGTCAGAAGATTCATCAACAGGCTGAAACATGAATTTGAGGAGGGGATTAGAAGAAGTTAACAGTTTGCCTTGGTATATTTTATCTAACCTTTACGCTTCCTAGTTAATATAAACCCTATGATGTTGTCCAAGCTCAGATCGTTATTAGGACAGCCAAGTGGGGAGGATGTCAACACAGTGAGAAGGTATCTAAGGCAAATTAATGTGGCAGTTATTTTTGTTTTGTTGATTTCGTTGTTGCAGCCGGGAGTATTTGTTCACGCTTCCATTTCTGATTTACCAGCAACAAACTACGGAACCGTTATTGATGTACGGCAAACAGAGCTTGCACCTGGGGCGATGTACACCTGGATGGATCTTCAGAATGAACGTGGTTTACAAAAGATACATGCAGTGGAGTTCAACCCAGGGCAAGGCCATTTAGAACTGCGGGCAGGTACGAAGGATGGAAAGGTATACGGTATGAAGGGTGTTACTGAAATGGCCGCTTATGCGGATTCGCCTGGAAACCGGGTGATCGCAGGGATTAACGGTGATTTTTATGAAATCTCCGGTTTTGCTACGGGTGTTCCGAATGGATTATTTATGGATGATGGTGTAATCCTGAATAGTTCGATTTCAGCTTTTACTTTCGGTTTAAAAGAAGATGGCAGCTCGATTTATGGGGTGCCGAAGCTGTCCAAGAACGTAACGATTAATGGAAAAACAACTAATTTAACCAGCATCAACCGTTATCGGAATACGAATGAGCTGGTTCTTTATACGGAAGATTATAATACAACTACAAAGTCGACCAATGAGGGTGACGAGGTTGTTCTAGATATTGTCGAGGGAGAAGTGAAGAGCGGTCAGACCTTGAAGCTGAAGGTATCTGAGATTCGCAACAATCAAGGTAATACGCCGCTTACCCAAGGAAAAGTAGTTTTGTCAGCTAACGGAACGTCTCGTGCTGTTCTGCAGGGGTTATCGGTTGGCGATAACGTTACTGCGAGCTTTGCGCTTAGCGGAGAATGGAATGATGTGAAGGTAGCGATTGGCGGCGAGGGGCCGCTGGTAAAAGACGGAGTAGTTCAACAAGGTGTAGGGCCTTTAGGAATTCATCCACGTACAGCCATTGGGACAAAAGCGGACGGAAGTCTCGTTCTATTCGAAGTGGATGGAAGATCGCCAGGTTTTAGCGAAGGTGTAGATACCGATGAGCTTGGCTACATTCTGAAGGATATGGGCGTAGTGAACGCCATGAATCTGGATGGTGGCGGCTCTTCTACTTTTGTGGCCAGAATGCCGGGTGCATCTGGTGTCAAAATGATGAATCAGGGCTCTGATGGCTATGAACGTAAAACCGGCAACGGTTTGCTGGTCGTCAACACAGCCCCAGAGCAATCTACAGCTTCTAAGCTGGTTGTGCAGCCGAATGCGGAACGTATTTTGCAGGGCTCCAGCTTTATGTTCAAAGCAGCAGGAGTGGACGAGAACGGCCATCCGGCACCTTATTCGGGTACGCTGAATTGGCAGGTGGACGCTGACCTTGGTACTGTCGATGCGAACGGAGTCTTCACCGCAGGAACCACTGCCGGCACAGGAACGGTAAATGTAGAGGCTGGGGCAGACAAAGGCAGTGGGGAAATCGAAGTCGTGGATAAGCTCACAGACCTTAGGTTTCCTGATGAGATCAAAACTTATTCTTCAGGTGCTGCTGCGCAATTAACTGTGAAGGCGCTGCGTAATGGACAGGTAATTCAAGCTGACAACCATAGTTTTGAATGGCGTGTTGAGGGCGAGATCGGAAGTGTGGACGAGAAGGGTTTGTTTCAAGCGACGAGTGAAAACGGGAAGAACGGGAAGATTTATGCTAAGTACGGGGACGCCCAGACTTCTTTCGAAGTAAATGTGGGGTTGCCGCCTGTAATGCTGGAGGATTTTGAGAATGGCATTGATAAATATATTGCCTCCAGTGCAGCAGCTAACAGTGTGGCGATTCAGGAAGTGACGGATCAGGATTTTGTCCGGGGTGGGGATAAAGCCTTAAAGCTGGAATATGATTTTGTCAATAAAACAGGCACATCGGGTGCTTATTTAGCAGCAAGTTCAACTGCCAATCGGATTCAGATTCCGGGGTATCCTGAGAAGATCAGTATGTGGATCTACGGAGATGGCAAAAAGCACTGGCTGCGGGGACAAATTCGTGATGGCAATAATGCGGCAGTGCCCGTGGATTTTACCGATCAGGTAAATGGTGTGAACTGGACGGGTTGGAAATACGTCGAAGTATCCGTGCCTAAGGGGAAAGCCACCCCGTTAACGATGGATATGCCTGTCCGCTATATGGAGACAAGCAATCTGAACAAGAGCGCAGGTGCAATTTACGTTGATAATATTCGAGCCATTTATGGTCCGATAGAGGAGGATAGAACACCTCCTGTGCTTAAAGATGCCTATCCTGGCGTGAACGAAATTGTCAAAACAGCTACGCCGACCCTTTCCGTCAATGGTGAGGATGATGGTTATGATCCTGTGGTGCATCCGGGAACGACCTTAATCGATCCGGACAAAACACGAGTGTATGTGGATGATCAATTAGTGGAGCATGGCTTTTATCCTCCAAAAGGTCAAATCACCTATAAACCAAAGGTTCCGCTTACAGAAGGCCGTCATAAAGTAAAAGTTGCCATTCGCGATTTGAGCGGTAACCAGACGATAAAAGAATGGTATTTCACAGTGAATTTGGGCTCTCCATTCTATGTGTACAAGACGCCAGAAGTCGTTTATGCCGGGAACACTTACACTTTGGATCTAACGGCAGAGAAAGCGTGCAAGCTGAAGGAAGGAAATCTTACGTTTGCTTTTAATCCGGCTGCAGTTAAAGATCTGCAGGTAATTCGGGGGAATAAGGTATTAGATACGCAAATGGAGTCGATCATTGATCCGGCTTTAGGGACTGTGCGTCTTAACCTAACGAATATTAATTCCTCCAATCTGGGAGATACGGATCTCATCGGGCAAATTCAATATACGGTTCGAAATGATTTTGTGGGTCCCTACACTCAGGAGCAGTTGGCTGGGGATATAAGCAAACCATTTGTAATTGAAAATACTTCCGGATCTGTAACCTCTACTGAAGGTGCCGGGGTTCCTATTTCTTTTATTGGAGCGGCTGTTGAATCTGTTGTGAAGACACAGTTGGTGCTCACTTGGAACCATTATGATATTGCGAAGGGCTTTGATTCGTCTTTTGCGGTAAAAGATCTGAATGGAAGTGTCGTTGAAGGAGCGAAGCTGCTGTTCAATGGAGTGGAGGTACACGGTGCTGCTACAGGGGCAAATGGAACACTTACTACTGATTTCGTTACTTCAGCAGAAGGGACTTTTAAATTACAGGCGGTAAAAGGAAATACTTATAGTCCTGTAATGACGTTCAAGGTTGCTCCATATGACGGTACTGCTGCCCCGCGTAATGTTAATGTTACGATGAGCCAAGATGCAGCGACTTCTCGCCAATTCACTTGGCAGACAGAACCGATAACCGTGAATACTGTAGTAGAACTTGTGAAAAAAGCAGAGTTCACAAGCTTTCAAGCCGCGAATGTAACAAAAATTACTGGCAGAAGTTCAATCTACAACACCAATAATGATGGAACGATGCGAGTTCATAAAGCGGAGGCAATAGGGCTTATCCCTGGAATCGAATATGTATATCGTGTGGGGGATGGCGAGTTAAATGTAAGTGAGCAAGGAACCTTCGTTACAAGCGGGGGGGAAAGCACTTCTACAAAATTCCTGTTTATCGGAGATTCTCAAGCAGATTCTAAAGTGGGATTTGGTCTTTGGGGCAATACGATTGAGGCTGCTTTTGCCTATATGCCGGATGCTGAAATGCTGGTCCACGCTGGAGATATGGTGGATAAAGGCTTTGAACAAGAGCAGTGGAACTGGTGGTTCGATGCAGCCCAAAAGCAGCTGATGAATACCACGCTTGTTCCGATTATTGGGAACCATGAAGTGATGGGAACCAATGGCGATGGGGATTACCTGGCGCAATTCAATAACCCGCAAAACGGTGCGGCGAGCGTAAAAGGTACGAATTATTCTTTTGACATTCAGGATACACATTTTGTGGTTATGAATACAGAGCATTCAGGTGCTCCGTTCACTGAACAGGCAGAGTGGCTGGATCAGGATCTATCCGCTACAGATAAAAAGTGGAAGGTGATTTTCTTCCATCAAGGACCCTACGGCAGCATCTATTCGAATGAGCAGGTGCAAGCAAAGTGGGTGCCGGTGTTCGATAAGCATAATGTGGATCTTGTGATGAACGGTCATGATCATATTTACTTGCGAACTTTTCCTATGAAGGATGGTAAGCAGGTAGCAGAAGGCGAAGGCACTAGATATGTTATCGGCGGTTCTTCGGGTCCTAAGTTCTATGCGCTGACGCCACGTTTTTGGCAGGAAAAAATATATGACGAAGATGAGCAAATCTATACGGCAGTTGAGATTGGGAAGAACGAGATTACGGTTACGGCAAGAACGGTAGATGGTGTTGAAATTGACCGGTTAGTGATCGGAAATTTAGTTCCGAAATCCATTACGCTGGATCAAACTGCTATTGAACTTGAGCCTAGGGCTAGCCTGCAATTGCAAGCTAAGGTAATGCCGGATGAGGCTAATCATCTGACAAAACTTTGGTCCATCGTTTCTGATAGAGCAGAATCAGTAGTTACCGTAGATGAAAATGGCTTGGTTACAGCGCTAAAACCAGGGACAGCTAAGGTAAGAGTCACAGTGGCAGGTTACCCGAATATTTTTGCGGAAAGCACGATAACTGTAGACGCACTGCAAGCGATTAAGCTTCAGGGGAAAGGACAACTTAAACCAGCAGAGGTCAACCAGACAGTCACCGAAGCTGTCTATGCATCCGGTAAACGTATCCCAATATTGGATGGACTTCATTATTCCAGCTCGAATGAGCATATTGCTACAATCAATGAACAGGGCTTGGTCCAGGCTCATCAGGAAGGCTCTACTGTGATCTCAGTAACCTACAGGGAGTTCGCCTCGGAGTATAGTCTCGTCGTAACAAATAATAAGGCTCCTATTCTTACAGAAATAACTATAGATGGACCGGACTCGCTGGAACATGGAAGTAAAGGCTCCGTTGTTGTTCAGGCGGTATATAGCGACGGAAGCAAGCAAGAATTGGCCGAGGGCGTAAGGTACGATACAGCTGATCATTCCATTGCAATGATTAGTGAGAATGGGGAGCTTCATGCATTGAGTGCTGGTACAACAAAAGTCAGCGCTGTTTATGACGGGTTCAGCACTGAATATATTTTGACAGTGAGGGAGAGCACGCCAGGTACGACTCCGACACCAAGCCCAGAGCCAACACCGACACCAGAACCAACACCAAGTCCGGAGCCAACATCAACGCCGGGTGCTTGGGTGCCGGGACCTGCGGTGACACCAACACCAACCGCTACACCAACACCAACCGCTACACCAACACCAACTCCGTCGGCATCAGCACAAGCGGGCTTAGTCACCATAACAGTCTCTCAACTGTCAGAGAACAAGAATCCTCAAGGTGAAGTTGTGATCTCTGTTGACGGATCGGTTACGGAAGTGCTTTTGCCAGGCAATGTGGTTGAACTGCTTGGACATGCACCACTCAGAGTAGTCATGGAGGATTTAACAGTTACAATTCCTGCGGAAGTGCTGGCTGAATTAAGCAAGTTAGTCTCAACTGAAGCCATTGCAAAGAGTACGATTTCGCTACGGTTGAACACTATAGCTAATAATACAGCAGTGGATCTGTTGGAGCGTGCAGGTACACTAGCTGGTGCACAATTACGGGTGAAAAGTGAGCTGCGAGAATGGTCGCTCAGCATTATTACAGAAAACGGCCAGTCCTTCTCATTAAGACAGTTTGCAGTGCCGATCACGATCTCATATAAGGTCGGTGCGACTGTAGAGCGAAGCTTGCTTGGTATTTATTTTTTGGATGATGCTGGCAAGTTGGAGTATATGAGCAATACTTGGATGAATGGTTATCTATCTGCTGCCGTCAGTCATTTTAGTAAATACGTTGTATTAGAAGTTGATAAAACATTCAATGACCTGAAGTCCGATCACTGGGCGTACCTTGCTGTAAAGCAGCTTGCGGCAAAACAGCTTGTACAGGGTGTAGCTATGGATCGTTTTGTTCCAAACCGTGCGGTTACACGTGCGGAGTTTACAGCGATGTTAGTCCGTGCGCTTGGCTTAAAAGGTCAAGCAGAAGCTGGTTTCGCTGATGTACCTGCTGATAAATGGTATGCAGAAGCAGTAGGGTTAGCAAAACAAGCTGGAATTGTTAACGGTCAGACCGCTTTACTGTTTGAGCCGGATGCCAAGATCTCCCGCCAAGAGATGGCAGTGATGCTGGCTCGTGCATATGCATACGCCAAGAACAGCGTATCTGTAGCTAGTCTTAACGTTTCAGCATTTAATGATATTGGCGCTGCACCACAATGGGCTCAAGAGGCTATCAGCGAGGTGTACAGACTTGGATTGATGCAGGGACGTGCTGTAGAACAATTTGCTCCGAAGCAAAACGGCACACGTGCCGAAAGTGCACAGATGATCCTCAACCTGATGAGTGTTATGGAGTAACGATTATGGCCAGTTCCAGGTTGTTGGGACTGGCTGTTTTTATCAATAAAGGGCTGTTGTAATTGGCCACAATTGATGGTTAGGGATCGTTACGGACTGTTTTACAGCTCTTTCATTTTATCGGTCCATTTTTCCAAGTTTTTGGACTCCATAGCTTTTATTGTCATACTTTTGCTGGGAATCGTAATATATTTTAATGAATAGCTGTATCTGAGTCCGATAGGCGAGCGAAACAGAGCATGGCAGATAGGCATCAAGTATTTTCCGATCTTCTGGAAATATAGTATTATATTGGGTCTATTGTGCTGAGAATTAGCCTCCAGAGGCAAGTAATTACTAGTATTAATTGTTATAAGCCAACACAAATTGTTATGTTGTGTTATGATAGTAGGGAGGTGACTCCCATGAATGATTTTGAGAACTATCCCGATGAGCTGGGTAATTTCATTCGGCACATCAGAAAGACGAGAGGGTTAACCTTAAGAGGACTTGAAGAAAAGAGCGGCATAAGTTACTCACAGCTTAGCAAGATCGAACGTGGAGAGAGCATTCCGCTAAAAGACAATCTGGACAAGATCATCGAAGCACTTGGAACAGATCTGAAGAATCGGATGTATCATTTGGCAGACTATATGCCGGATATTGAATATATCAAGACCTTAAAGCATGGTTATGAGCTGCCACAGCTTAAACAGTCTCAGGATTACATTTATGAGACGGCCTTTAACAAGCTTAAGGAATTCAGGGCAAAGGAAGGTAAAGAAACATCTTACGTTTCCTTTGATTCTAATGAAGTCATAGTTTATGAAACGGAATATGGGGCAGGAATGGTAATAGAGAAGATTGAGAAATACAATCTTACCGACGTCCTGAACGATAAGTTTGAGGGTTGCCTCGACTCCTTAAGAAAGAGCCCTCGGAAAGGGCGTCAAGCCTTTCTATTTGGCGAGTGGTTACGGGAGTGCGTTTATGAGCTGAAGGAAGAAGAACAGGATCAGGTCATACAAGCGCTCAAAGAATTTACGCAGTTTAAAGTACAACAGATAAAGGGTGCTTATAAATAATGTGTGTTTCATAAATGATCTCAAAAATGAATAATGTTGCCCTTTCTTGCAGCCATCTATTCATCTTGATCCATAAACTAACAACTAAAAATGGTTTGACAGAAAAGGGGATATTAATAATGAAAATTAACATGAAGTTTACCAGCAAGGGAAAAGTCGCTATAGAGAATTTTAATAACGAGGAATTGCTGGAGATCTTCGCACGATACATCAAGACATTATCCAAAAAATATGATATCGAAGTTGATGTTCCTCTTGAAGAGAATCAAAATATTGTTGGTGATGGTGCTGTAATTGCGACTGCACAAAATGTGAAATGCGATGTAGAAACATTTTTCAAAGAGCTGGGTAGAGATATTAAAGTTCCTTTGAAGAAAAGACTTGGCGGAAAATTGGAAAATGTATTTAAAACGGAAATTACGGAGTAGAAAATCCCTCTATTTCAGTCCTTGCTGCACATAAAGAAGGTAGGGCCGTCAGGAGGCTCTACCTTCTTTATGTTGATGATGTTAACATGAAGACAATCCAGAGAATACTCGCAGTGAAGCCATAGGAAGTTATATAATTATGTCATAATTAGCGAATTAATTTGTGTACGGGGATGTTATGATTTTTCAGTTTGTATGAGATCTCTACTGTCTAAAATCTCTCTAACAATCTCTATGAAATCTGGTAAAGCTTGTGCCTCAAGCGCTAATTTATAGATGTTAAGTAATTCTTCATCAGATATCGATTCAAGAGATGAGGGGCGTGGTGAGGGATGAAAATAGTAATTCATTTGGTTCCTCCATCATATATTTGTTTTTATTACACATATATGTATATGGTATCATTTGGAATACAATCCGTCTCCTGTCATTCATCCTACGAATTTGTCTTTACATCTTAGGGGAATTATGGCATAATGACTATTTTTGTGTGATAATAGATTGATTTACTTTGAATTTTAATAAATAAAAACAATCCCGACATGTACTATACATGTCGGGATTGTTTTACTCAGAGTCTTTCTTATGAGTAGATAAGTACTTCTTTAGGCGAGGTTCATTGGATTCCGAAACGGTAGTGAACTGCTTACCTTGATTAAAGCATACAATCTTGCGTCCGGGATCATAGCCTTCTATGTTGTTGATATTAACGACGTTGCTGCGGTCAAGGCGTTCGAATCCCTTACCCTCATACGCTACGGAAAGATCGGAAAGCGTGGTGGGGAGAATAAATTCGCCTTCTTTCGTATGGACGAATATTGTATTCTTATAATTCGAGAAATACAATATATCTTCCTCTAGAATATCGCTAGAGGAACCGTCTTTCTGTAAGACACGCATCTTTTCCCCATCCTTGTTTAATTACTTGCGCAGTTCTTTTGGAATCTCAGGGCTGTGCAGTAATGGTTTTAAAAATGTTGCAAAAACATTAGCGGAAGTAGCAAGTGTGTTAGAGGCATAACGTGCCAGAGTTTTCTTCATTTGAGTGACCTCCTTTGTAAAGGGATTATTACTGTAAAGGACTGAAATAAAAATGCCAATCCAATGACAGGCGAATGGATCCAAAAATTTAAAGCCACCAAAGTTATGGAAATTATTTTTAAACCCAGATACCATTCTTTAGGAACTTGCGCATTAGCATCAGGATTTGGAGCAAATAAGATCATTACAAGCAAAGAAAAAAGATTAATCCAAATGAAATGGTTATGTATTAGATAAGTTATATGAGGGATCAGTGAACATATAAATATAGATACAATATTGCAGGACCTTGCGGATTTTAAATGCACACCGCCAGAAGACACTCTTAGGAGTATGAAGCTGAATAAGGCTAAGAATGTTTCTTTTAGCTGCCCAGTGAGCCCGCCAATGCATAACGATGTTATAATAACTAATAGAGTATTCAGAATAATGCTAAGAGCATAATGCATTATTTCAATGGAATGCGTTTGCTCTGGGTTACTTTTCTTAATAGCTTCAACAATTTTAAACGCTAAAAGATTCATAGTTATTTCTATCCTTTTTGTAAGATAAATAAAGATATCCCCATAATATTATTCCATAGAAAATTGGAATCAAGAAAAAGAAAAAGGATTCAACAAAATAGGAAAGAAAAGTAATGACAATTAATGCAGGAAGATTAAGAATGAACAATATTTTTTCGTTAGTCGTTGTTTTAATTTTTACATCGGGTTTATCAGGTACAAAGTCAAATCCAATACGTTTATGGCCCACATACAAACCAATGCAAATTACTGTTAAAGCTGATAAAAGTTGAAGTACAAAAACTTTGGCTGAAAAATAGTTCATTAAGGTTAAAGGCAACTTGGCAATAAATTTTAATAAATAATAAAGACTGGTTTGAATCACCGAGTAGGATTGATAGGCCATCCCGGTTAATATGGAAGCGTAGAAGGGGTGAATCCGGAACAATAGCCACATAAAACAAAACATTAGCGCATATTGTGAGAAAATATCTAACTGAAATAAATCATAGTTAGTTCTAAGTGAATAAGAAAAAAATCCCATTATAAAACTTGCAAACACCATCTCTTTATGATAAAGGTCTATTTTGAAAATTTTAAAAGCTAAAAAGAAAATGGCATAGGTTTCTAGTCCTGAAAATATTATAAACAGAATAAAATCTATCATGCCGACACTCCCGATGTCTTCAAGTATAACTAACCCTATTAATGCAAGTATCGTATATAATGGACTAAAATACAACAACTAGAACACAATTTTTCTCCTAATATTCAAAAAAATTCAAAAAGAGAGGGTTTTAGACATGGGTCGGCCGGAAAGTAATGAGTATTTGAGTGAACTATCAAAGTATGTCGATTTAGTGCCAGCTCAAGGGGACATTTGTACTATTTTTAGAGAGCAGACGGATGAGATTTGCAGCTTTATTTCGAACCTTACGGAAGAACAAGGAGACCATCGTTACGCTCCTGATAAATGGAGTATTAAGCAAATGGTTGGCCATCTAGCGGATACTGGAAGAATTATGTCTTATCGTTTGTTGCGCATTGCAAGAGGAGATACGACTCCGCTGGCGGGCTTTGATGAAAAGGACTATGTCCCTACCGCAAATTTTGAAGCATACACTCTAGAAAAACTACTGGCTCATTACAAGCTTGTCCGAGAGTCGACGGAAGCTCTTTTGGATACTTTGCCAGAAGAGGCATGGACTCGTAAGGGAACGGTTAACAATGGAACCATCTCCGCGAGAGCAGTGGCGTGCGTAATGATTGGGCATGATCATCATCATTTGAATATTCTTAAAGAAAGATATCTGGTTTAATCGAGTTTTATTTTAAAAAAAGCATTCCTGAGGCCATCGCGGCTTCGGAATGCTTTTTTAACTTAAAGTATATATTTGGGGGCCCCCCGCAAAGTACCTGAGTACGCATCAAAGCAAAGCCTCACTTTGTGGGGATGTTTTATAGTGGAGGATTCTTGTGACATTTACGGCACACAGGATAGTAGGCTTCATTGCCGCCAATTTGGATTTGCTTGCCGCTGTATACAGGCTTACCATTTTCTACTCTTAAAGCCATCGTTGCTTTGCGCTCGCAGAACCAGCAAATGGTCTTCATTTCCTCGATTTTATCAGCGTAAATCAGCATGTATTTGCTGCCTTCAAATAGCTGGTTCTGGAAATCATTTTTAAGTCCAAACGCCATAACGGGAATGCCTAGTTCATCCACAATCCGTACTAGCTGAAGAATGCAGTCCTTGCTTAGAAATTGACATTCATCAATTAGTACACAGTGGGGTTTAGGCTGGTTACTGCTGACGATATTATAAATATCGGTATTCTCGTCGACGGGTATGGCCTGTTTCCGCAGCCCAATACGGGAGGAGATAAAACCAACTTCGTCCCGATCGTCTATGGATGGAGTGAAAATGAGCACCGATTTCCCTTGCTCTTCATAATTATGCGCAACCTTGAGTATCTCAATAGATTTACCGCTGTTCATTGCTCCGTATTTGAAAAACAATTGTGCCACTTCCATCTATCCTTTCGTATAAGCCAATTATCTAATCTTAAAAATGCGACCTTATTAGAGTATCATATTCGTGTCAGCTGTATCCAGTGAAAACATTACGATAGAATTGAATGTGGTATGATAAAAGGAATTATGTGATTGGAAAGGAAGTAATAAGTGTGACTGAAAAAATAGACGGATACAAGGAGCGGTTAGCTCTGATTCAGCAGAATGGAAATCTTTCTATCGAGGCTGAGGCTTTGCTGGAAGAGATGATGGCAGATTTGGTGGAATTGAATCGAAGCAATAAAGCGCTGCGGCGGGCAATAATGAAAACTGGGCAGGCCTCCACAATGTCGACTCGTTTAAGGGATGCACTGTACGAATAGAAAAAGAGGGTATGCGAATGGGTTTGATTTTCTCTTTTCTCAAAAAATATAAAGTCGCTGCAATAGCTGCCCTAGTGATGATGCTTATTGAACTAGCGGTGGAATTGTCACAGCCTTTACTCATTTCCAAAATTATTGACCAGGGCATTAAAGAACAGAATTCCTCAGTAGTATGGCTATGGGGCGGTGTATTGATCGGCAGCGCGGTAGTCGCTTTTATAGCTGGGGTATTAAGTTCTTTTTTTGCTGCCCATGCGAGTCAGAGCTTTGCGTTTGATCTTAGGGACAAGTTATATGAAAAGATACAATCCTTTACATATGAAGTATTCAATCGGTTTGCTACATCGTCGCTGATCACGCGTCTCACCGGTGATGTATCTCAACTGCAGGACACTATATTTATGAGCCTCCGCTTTATGACACGGGTGCCACTGGTGGTGGTGGGCAGTGTGATTATGGCATTGGTTGTTCATGTGAAGCTGGGATTATTTCTCACTATAGCTCTACCTTTGTTGCTTCTCTTCCTTTACTTCATCATGAGAAAAGCTTCTTTGTTATTTCGCAACGTACAAAATCGGCTAGACGGTGTGAATGGCGTAATTCAGGAGAATTTAACGGGAATTCGCTTAATCCGTGTGTTTGTGCGCATGGGGCATGAGATTGGACGTTTCACGGTCTTTAGCGGAAACTTGATGAAATCCACGGTATCCGCGCTACGCTTGACGGAGACAACGATGCCATTTGTTATGCTTATTGTGAATGCAGCGATTATGTCGATCTTATGGTTTGGACGGATTGAGATTGCAAATGGGGATGCTACTTTAGGGGAAACTGTTGCAGTTATTAACTACTCTTTACGAACCATTGGAGCGTTGTCAGCTATATCTGGGTTAGTCGTTATAATTTCCCGAGCACGTGCCTCCTCACAGCGTATTACAGAAGTGATGTCAGCAGGCGCTGGAGTTAAGGAAGGCGGAGCCGCAAAGGGCGAACCGATACAGGGTCATATCCAATTTGAAGGCATCAGCTTCAAGTATCCTGAGAGTGATATTTCGGTGCTAGAGGATATTACTTTTGAAGTTGCTGCTGGTGAGCGAGTAGCGATTATGGGAGCCACCGGATCAGGAAAGTCTTCTCTTGTCGGTCTAATCCCACGTTTATATGAAGAGACTGACGGTATCATTCGCATTGATGGGCAAAAGAGCGCCGATATCGATATTTCAAGATTGCGGCGATCGATCGGTTACGTTCCTCAAGAACTGCAGCTCTTCAGCGGATCGATTCGCGATAATATCGCTTGGGGCAATGAACATGCCACACAGGAACAAATCGAACACGCAGCGGCTGCCGCACAAATTCACGCAACAGTGATGGATCTGCCCAATGGTTATGACACAATGCTGGGTCAGCGAGGGGTAAATCTGTCTGGTGGGCAAAAGCAACGGTTGACCATTGCTCGGGCGCTTGTGAGGAAACCTGCTATTTTGATCCTCGATGACAGTACGAGTGCGCTGGATGCTGTGACAGAAGGACTTTTGCTGGAGGCGCTAAAAGAGATTTCATGTACAACCTTCCTGATTACTCAAAAGATCAGTTCTACTGCATCTGCAGATTTGATTCTGCTGTTGGACGAAGGGCGCTTAATCGGTAAGGGAACACATGACGAGCTTATGACAAGCTCTGCGCTGTACCGCAAGATTTATGAATCACAGGTAGAGGAGGCGAAGCAGCATGTTCAAAGCAATTCTTGAACCCTTTCGTCACCCAAAACCCGTCATTGAGCTTGGAGCAGGAAGAAGCCTTGGTTCAGCTGCAGGAGGGAAGCCAAAAGCAAAGGCGAAGGATTGGGGCGGCACGCTCATGCGGATTTGGAGCTACCTAGCCGAGCGTAAAGCTAAGCTTTTTCTCGTTCTCTTAATGGTTGTCTTCAGCTCGGCTTTAGCACTGCTCGGGCCTTATATGATTGGTAAAACCGTGGATGATTATTTGGAAGGCACAGGCGGACGATCGTGGACGATTTTTCTGATCAGTCTAGCTAGTGTTTATATCTTCTATTCATTAACTTCTTGGCTGCAAAATATATGGATGATTGAAATTGCCCAGGAGACTGTATTTCGGATGCGAACGGAGTTATTTTCCCATCTTCATCGGTTGCCAATCTCATTTTTTAATCGGAGACAGCAGGGCGAAATTATGAGTCGCCTCACCAACGATATTGAGAACGTCAGCTCTACGCTGAATAGCTCAGCTATTCAGATCTTTTCCAGTGTTTTGACATTGCTCGGAACGGTGGGTGTAATGCTCTGGCTCAGTCCTCTACTGACGCTGCTCACGTTCCTGGTTGTGCCGTTGATGTTATTAGGCATGCGCTGGATTACTCGGCGTACGGGTCCGCTTTTTAAAGAACGTCAGCGCAATGTGGGTGAGTTAAACGGTTATATAGAAGAGACATTATCCGGTCAACGGATTATCAAGGCTTTTTCACAAGAGGAACGGGTCATCGCTGGTTTTCATGAACGCAATAAGCGAATTATGCTCTCTGGATACTGGGCACAGTCGAATTCTGGCTTCATTCCTAAGCTGATGAATGGACTTAATAATTTGAGCTTCGCTATTGTGGCCGGAGTCGGTGGTTTGTTAGCGATTCGCGGAGCGATTACGGTCGGTGTGATTATTGTTTTTGTAGAATATACGCGTCAATTTACTCGCCCTCTTAATGACTTAGCGAATCAGTGGAATACACTACTGTCAGCGGTTGCGGGAGCGGAAAGAGTGTTTGAAGTGCTGGACGAAGAGACGGAAGCTAAAGATGAAGGTGCAGCTATTTCGCTGGTTAGAGTTGAGGGTGCAGTGAAGTTCGAAAATGTATCTTTTTCATATGACGGAAGTTCTAACACGCTGCATGATATTAGCTTTGAAGCGAAGCCTGGCGAGATGATCGCCTTAGTAGGACCTACCGGTGCCGGCAAAACAACACTTATCGGGCTGTTATCTCGTTTCTATGATCCTAATCAGGGTAAGATTACGCTGGATGGCTTAGATGTCACTTCGATTCGGCGTGAAAGCCTGAGGAGCCATATGGCGTTTGTATTACAGGATTCCTTTTTATTCAAGGGCAGCATCCGCGATAATATTCGTTACGGTAGACTGGATGCTTCCAATGAAGAGGTCGAGGCAGCGGCCAAGCTGGCTAACGCTCATTCTTTTATTATCCGGATGCCGGAAGGTTATGATCGAATGCTCTCTGCAGATGGTAGCGGCATAAGCCAAGGACAGAAGCAATTGCTATCCATTGCAAGAGCCATTCTTGCCAATCCTTCGATGCTTGTTCTTGATGAAGCCACTAGCAGTATCGATACGGTGACCGAAATCAAGATTCAGGAAGGACTTCAGGCGCTGATGAAGGGTCGGACCAGCTTCGTTATTGCCCATAGACTGGGCACTATCCGCGCAGCTGATCGAATTCTTGTTCTTCAAGGGGGAAGATTGCTGCAGCAGGGCTCCCATGAGGAGTTGTTGAAGCAAGGTGGCTTGTATAGCGAGTTGGTCCAAGGCGGTCGTAGAGAAGTACTTGATAAGGCTAGGCATTAAACTATGCATAAAAAGGCGGGAGTTTTCAAGGAAGCGTAGGTCGCGTCCGTGAAACTCCCGCCTTTATGTAATGTGTAGATATTCATTATACATTTGAAGTGAGTTGTCGATGGTTTAATTGCAGAATGTGCAATAGATTTCGATTGTACAATGAGGGGATGATTATGCTGCTTATGAGATCGTATCTTGCGCTGCAGCTTGTTTCGCTTTTTGTTTCTCCTTGAACCGAGGGCCAACATAATTACGTTTGCGGTCTCTTGCCAGAATCCAGCCGCCAAGGAAAGTCATACCTGCCGCAAACAGCAGAAACCCTCCGCCGAAATGCAGCCAGGCGAAATCTGGAACAACGGCGTCATCGCCATGCATAGAGATATAATCAAAAATATCGTCCTTCATCATTAAGAAGCCCTTCATTGCAATTAAACCAGGAAACACTAGAATAAGGATGGCAATGAAGCGTGAAATTAATAGTTTCATAAGTGTCTCCTACCCCTCTTAGCCCATTAGATTCAACCATATGATAACGCTTTAGTAAGAAAAAGTCCATTTGGATATGACGTTTATAAGTTTTGTAATACGCTAAAAAGAGAGTACAATATACAATGTAAAATGAACTTACGTGTAATGACTGGAGGATACATATCATGACAATTTCATGTGACGTGGCCATACTTGGCGGAGGAACCGGGGGATATGTGGCAGCCATTCGCGCTGCACAGCTTGGAAAGTCCGTCGTCGTCATCGAAATGGACAAACTGGGAGGAACCTGCCTGCACCGTGGCTGCATTCCTAGCAAATCGCTGCTCAGAAGTGCAGAAGTATATGCTGAAATCAATGAGAGCGAGAGCTATGGCATTGAGACAAGCGGTGTACAGCTTGTATTCCCAAAAGTACAAAAGCGCAAGGAAGCTGTAGTTGAACAACTTCATCAGGGCGTACAATATTTGATGCGCAAAAATAAAATACAAGTTATTAAAGGCAAGGGGCGCGTAACGGGTCCCTCTATTTTTTCCCCGCGTAGTGGTGCTGTTGCTGTGGAACTAGAAGATGGTGAAATGGAAACAGTAGTCTCTAGCCATCTTATTATTGCTACAGGATCTCGTCCGCGTGTATTACCTGGTCTGGAACCAGACGGGAAAGTTATTCTTAGCAGTGACGAAGCGCTCACCCTCGACGAGTTACCCTCTTCCATCATTATTGTTGGAGGCGGAGTAATTGGGGTGGAATGGGCCTCTATGCTGGTTGATTTCGGAGTGCAGGTAACGGTAGTTGAAGCTGCTGGCCAGTTACTGCCACAAGAGGATGAAGAGGTAGCTAAAGAACTGCAACGCTTATTGAAAAAACGTGGTGTTAAAATACTGACTGAAACTACAGTGGATGCTGCAACCTGCAAGGTAACGGACGATGGAATTTCGATTGATGCCCGTAAGGGAGAGCAAACCCAAAGTCTATCCGCAGAAAAGTTACTTGTATCCGTAGGGAGAGTAGCGAATATAGAGAATATTGGTCTGGAAAATACAGATGTTCGCTTTGATAAAGGGATTATCGCTGTAAATGCTACTATGCAGACGGCTGAGCCACATATTTATGCGATTGGTGACTGTATCGGTGGACTACAGCTAGCTCATGCAGCCAGCCATGAAGGCATTATGGCGGTCAACCATCTCGCTGGTGAGAAACTTCACCCTTATCATACACATCTTGTACCGCGTTGTGTCTACACACGTCCTGAAGTTGCGAGTGTGGGTCACACTGAGAAGGAAGCTAAAGCATTGGGACATGATGTAGTAACTGGTAAATTCCCCTTCTCGGCCATTGGCAAGGCGATTGTGTACGGTCAGAAGGACGGGTTTGTTAAAGTTGTGGCGGACCGTAGCAGCGGAGATATTCTCGGTGTGCAGATGATAGGTCCGCATGTTACGGATCTAATCGGGGAAGCTGCATTGGCTCAACTGCTGGATGCAACACCTTGGGAGGTTGGCGAGGCTATTCATGCTCACCCTACACTTTCGGAGATCATTGGAGAAGCAATGTTAGCTGTAGATGGAAGAGCTATCGGGATTTAGCTTTTCTTTTTGGGTAAAAAGGGATTATAATAAACTCAAGCCAAGTCTTAGTACCAGGTTTTAAGATCAGGATACAATTGGTCTTAAATCCTGTAAGACTCAGGCTTTATGAATAAGGAGGTATCTCTTTATGGAATCCCAAGATACTGTAAAAACGATTAACAGACATAAGCAGCTTGGACTAAGTGATGGCCAGGTCATCGATATGTACAGATATATGCTGCTCGCACGTAAATACGACGAGCGCAGTCTGCTGCTTCAGCGCGCTGGCAAGATTAACTTTCATGTCTCCGGCATTGGCCAGGAGGCGGGTCAGGTGGCAGCAGCATTTGCGCTGGACCGGCAGAATGATTATTTTTTACCTTATTACCGTGATTATGCTTTCGTACTCTCCGTGGGTATGACTACTCGTGAATTGATGCTGTCTGTGTTCGCAAAGGCAGAAGATCCAAACAGTGGTGGGCGGCAAATGCCAGGTCACTTTGGTAGTAAGCGTCTGCGTATTGTGACAGGCTCAAGTCCTGTAACCACGCAGGTCCCTCATGCGGTTGGTTTTGCTTTGGCAGCCAAAATGCAAAAGAAAAAATTCGTCTCATTTGTAACCTTCGGGGAAGGCTCTAGCAACCAAGGCGATTTTCATGAAGCTTGTAACTTTGCCGGAGTGAATAAGCTACCGGTTATTATCATGTGTCAGAATAATCAGTACGCGATCTCTATTCCTGCTCACAAACAGCTTGGCGGTATGGTCAGCGACCGTGCTCTGGGTTATGGGTTTCCAGGTGTGCGTGTAGACGGCAATGATCCACTGGAAGTATATCGTGTCGTTAAGGAAGCTCGGGAAAGAGCACTTGCGGGTGAAGGTCCTACGTTGATCGAAGCCATGATGTACCGTTTATCTCCACACTCCACATCGGATAATGATTTGGCTTATCGGACCAAAGAAGAGGTTGATGAGAATTGGAAGAAGGACGGCGTAGCAGGATTCCGTAATTACCTGATCGGTCTGGGACTTTGGAGTGACGAGCAAGAACAGGATCTTATTGCTGAATGCAATCTTGAGCTTAAAGCAGCTATCGAATATGCTGACAACGCTCCGTTCCCGAAACCGGAAGATACACTGCTGCATGTTTACAGTGATTCCGACCTGAAAGGAGGAGCATAAATCATGGCTATAATGGAATATATCGATGCCATTCGGCTCGCGATGAAGGAAGAAATGGAACGCGATGAATCCGTGTTTGTGCTTGGTGAGGACGTGGGTCTCAAAGGTGGCGTATTTACCACAACAAAAGGTCTGCAAGAACAGTTCGGAGAAGAGCGTGTACTGGATACACCATTAGCGGAATCAGCTATCGCTGGTGTGGCGATTGGTGCAGCTATGTATGGTATGAAGCCGATTGCTGAAATGCAGTACTCTGACTTCATGCTTCCAGCAACGAATCAAATCATTAGCGAAGCGGCCAAAATCCGCTATCGTTCAAATAACGATTGGAATTGCCCGGTTGTCATTCGTGCGCCTATCGGCGGCGGTGTATTCGGCGGTCTGTACCATTCTCAGTGCCCGGAATCGATTTTCTTCGGTACACCGGGATTGAAGATTGTCGCACCTTACTCTGCTTACGATGCAAAAGGACTATTGAAAGCAGCCGTTCGTGATCCTGATCCGGTTTTATTCTTCGAGAACAAAAAGTGCTATAAGCTGATCAAGGAAGAAGTGCCAGAAGGTGATTACACCGTTCCAATTGGCGAAGCTAATCTGCTGCGTAAGGGAACAGATATTACGGTTATTGGTTATAGTTTGCCATTGCATTTTGCGATGCAAGCAGCAGAAGAATTGGAGCGCGAAGAAGGCATTACAGCGCATATTCTGGATCTGCGGACCTTGCAGCCTCTTGATCGTGAGGCGATCATAGCTGCTGCTCGTGAGACAGGGAAGGTTCTTATTGTGCACGAGGACAATAAAACGGGCGGTATTGGTGGCGAAGTGGCGGCGATTATCGCTGAGCATTGTCTATTTGAACTAGACGCGCCGATCTTCCGTCTTTGTGGTCCGGATGTTCCGGCGATGCCAATCAGCCCACCAATGGAGAAGTTCTTCATGCTTAGCAAAGAAAAAGTGAAGGCAGAAATGCTTCGACTGGCGCAATATTAAAATAGTTGAGTGGACGCGAAGCTTCGTAAAAACTTAAAGATTATGCTTACGAAGTGAGTTTTACTTCGTAAAACTTAAGTTAAATGCTTACGATGCAAGTTTTACTGCGAAGTATTTCTAAGAAGCGAAGCTTCGTAAAACTTAAAGATTATGCTTACGAAGTGAGTTTTACTTCGTAAAACTTTTAAGGAGTGAAAAGATGTCTGACAACCAAAAGTTGACTGACGTGATCATGCCGCAGCTGGCGGAATCGCTAGTATCGGCGACGATCGGCAAATGGCTGAAGAAACCGGGCGATCCGGTAGAGCAATATGAACCATTATGTGAGCTTATTACAGATAAGGTAAACGCTGAATTGCCTTCAACGATAGATGGAGTTATGGGTGAACTATTGGCGGAAGAAGGTCAGGTTGTCAATGTCGGCGAAGTCATTTGTCGTATTGCCGTGCCTGTGACTGCATCTGCTGCTCCAAACGTGACGAACACTAACACAGTTGTAGCTGATTCCTCTAGTAATGTTGCAGGACAAAGTGCCACCTCAACTGCTAACGATACAATGCGTGCACGCTACTCTCCCGCGGTACAGACTTTGGCGGCTGAGCATAACATCGACCTGACTTTAGTTATGGGTACAGGTATGGGTGGTCGAATTACCCGTAAGGATGTGCTGGCCTTCATCGAAAGTGGCGGAGCTACATCTGCAGCTTCGATTTCTGCTAGTCAACCTGCCCCAGTGGTGTCACAACCGCCTGCTCCACAGTTCGTTCAAGCCCAAGAGAAGAAGACGGAAGAGCCTCTTCGTCATTCGGGTCTACATTTGAGCGAATCTCCTCGTATTCCAACAATTGAAGTCGAGGGTGGCCGAGGCAGCAGTTCGGAATACCTGATTGATGTAACACCAATCCGGAATACAATCGCTACAAGAATGCGCCAAAGTGTCTCGGAGATTCCGCATGCTTGGACAATGATTGAGGTAGATGTGACTAATCTGGTCGCACTGCGCAATAAACATAAGGATGAGTTCAAGCGTAAAGAAGGTATCAATCTAACCTATCTGGCTTTCATGATGAAGGCTGTTGTGAGTGCGATTAAGGATTACCCGATTATGAACTCTGTCTGGGCTGTAGACAAAATTATTGTCAAACGTGATATCAATATCTCGTTAGCGGTAGGTACTGAAGATTCGGTTATCACTCCTGTAATTAAGAAGGCTGATCAGAAAAACGTTGCCGGGCTGGCACGTGAGATTGATGAATTGGCACAAAAAACCCGGGAAGGCAAACTGAGTCTGGAAGATTTGCAGGGAGGGACTTTCACTGTAAATAATACTGGATCATTTGGCTCCATTCTTTCTTATCCAATCATTAACTATCCACAGGCAGCGATTTTAACGTTTGAATCGATTGTAAAAAGACCTGTGGTCATTAACGATATGATAGGTGTACGATCAATGGCTAATATTTGTCTGTCGCTGGATCATCGGATTCTGGATGGAGTGATTTGCGGTCGTTTCTTGCAACGCGTTAAGGATAACATTGAAGGATATACCCCAGATACGAAACTTTACTGAAGAATAATAACGAGCCAAACTGTGCAGGCATGAGACTGAAAAAGGGGACCTGACGGTATGAATAATTCGGATATTCGTAAGCTGCAGATTTCATATGACCCTATTATGGAGTATGGGGAGGCTTGGGATCTGCAGAAGGAAAGTGTGCACGCCATTGATGCTGGTGAGCAACCGGAACGATTGATTCTTTTGCAGCATCCGCCTACCTATACTATTGGTTCACAGAATCATCCAGAACATCTTCTTTTAGATGAAGAGCAGCTCAAAGAAAAAGGAATCGCGCTGTTTGAAATCGACCGGGGAGGAGATATTACATATCACGGACCGGGTCAGCTTGTAGGTTATCCGATCCTTATGCTAGGTGAAGAAGGTAAGGTAGATTTACGCGGGTACTTGCGCAGTCTGGAAGCAGTGATTATTGATTATTTGGCATCCTACGGAATTGTAGGGGAACGGAAACCGGAGTATACAGGGGTATGGGTTGGAGACGAGAAGATCTGTGCCATTGGTGTCAAGTTTAACAAAAGCAAATTCCGAAGAGGGTTTGTAACTAGCCATGGTTTTGCTTTTAACATTTCTGAAGGAATATCTGGATACGGCTTTAAAGGTATTATTCCATGCGGTATCACTGAATTTGGAGTAACTTCCCTAGAAGAGTGTGCAGGTCGTCGTTTTGAACTTCAAGATGTGGCTAAAGAATTGGTCCCGTATTTTCTAAGACACTTTCCTTATGAAGAGCAGGATGAGTTCTTCGGCACTATGGCTTAAGGTTGATTAACGAACTAACAGGCAAGCCAAATAGCGGCAAGGGAATCCCTAGCCGCTATTATCAATGTTCCTTGTGTAGATATTAACCTGCAAGGAAAGGCTCGATAACCATAAAGAGCGTAGAGGCAATCATGGCGAACAACATGACGTAGATGAAGATTTTGAACCACTTATTACGTTGCATGAGTAACTCCTTTAGATTTAGTTTAAGTTAATAGCATGAAGATGGTCTTTCTGTACAACCATTGTAACGTATTCACGAAAGAGAGGGAAGTCCAGTGATTTCACAAGACAGATTGATTCAAGAATTTATGGAACTTGTCCAAGTTGATAGTGAAACAAGAAATGAACGGCAGATTGCCGATGTGCTCAAGAGCAAATTTAACGCTCTTGGCTTAGAAGTTACCGAAGATGATTCCCAGGAAAGAACTGGACATGGAGCGGGTAATCTATTCATTACCTGGCTGGCTGAGAACGGTGGATCTGCACCCAAGCTTCTGTTCACTTGCCACATGGATACAGTCGTTCCTGGACAAAATATCAAGCCTACGCTCGGCGCGGATGGATGGATTACAAGTGACGGCACTACGATCCTTGGAGCAGATGACAAAGCTGGGCTAGCTGCACTGTTTGAAGCGATCAGAGTGATTCAAGAGCAAAAATTGCCACATGGTCAGATTCAGTTCGTAATTACTGCGGGTGAAGAATCTGGATTGCTAGGTGCACGTTCGATGGATCCGAGTAATTTGGATGCAGACTTCGGTTTCGCACTCGATTCCAATGGTGAAGTCGGTGCGATTGCAGTTGCGGCACCTACACAAGCTAAGATTACGATGCAAATCTTCGGAAAATCAGCTCATGCAGGTGTTAATCCAGAAGACGGCATCAGTGCGATTCAAGTAGCCAGCAAAGCGATTGCCGCCATGAAGCTTGGTCGGATCGACAACGAAACGACTGCGAATATCGGTAAATTCGCTGGCGGCGGTCCTACGAATGTGGTGTGCGATCACGTTCAATTGGACGCAGAAGCACGTAGTATCGTGCAGGAAAAAGTTGGCGATCAAATCGCTTCAATGCGTGAAGCACTGGAGACCACTGTCCGTGAACACGGTGCAGAATGCGAATTCCGTAGTGAAATTATTTATCCAGCTTTCAGCTTTAATGAAAATGATCCAGTGGTACAACTTGCACAACGGGCTATCACTTCTATGGGACTTACGCCACGTCTGTTCCACTCAGGTGGAGGAAGTGACGCTAACGTGTTCAATGGCTTAGATGTTCCGACCATTAACCTCGCTGTAGGATACGAGCATATCCATACCACTAAGGAACGGATTAAAGCCGAAGACATTGTTAAAGTGGCTGAGCTTGTAGTGAATATTGTTAAAGAGAGCGTAAAGGGCTAATCTAAAGCTCTTTTAATTAAATGAAGGAGCTGCCTCCAAGTTGTTAAGCTTGGGAGCAGCTCCTTATAATTATAAGAGCATGTTTGATTAAGAATTTACCCTGCTTTGGTTGGAATGATCTTGGATTGATCCTTTAGGGAGAGAATGTATGAGAGAGGCATATCGGGCCCATACCGCTCTATCCACCTAGCTAAGATGGCCTTTATTTCCTCCGGTTTACCTACCATTGTAACTGCGGATGAGCTTGTACGGCTGAAGATTTCGTTCATCTGAAATTCCTTCTTTCCCTTTAAATTTGCTATAATACACCGTATGCACAATAGAGAAAAAGGAGACCAGAAACTTTATGGGAGAACAACATTTGCACAGCAAACCCGAGCTTGATGAAGTGACATTGTCTACACAGCCTGTTTTTGATGGGAAGATTATATCTTTACAGGTGGACACAGTGAGACTGCCTGATGGAAATACTGCGACACGTGAAGTTGTGAAGCATCCCGGCGCCGTAGCGGTGCTTGCTTTAAACAACAACAAAATGCTTGTTGTAGAGCAATACCGTCAGCCCATGCAACGCACTGAAGTAGAAATTCCGGCTGGGAAGCTGGATAAAGGTGAAGATCCATTAGTTGCGGCTGGTCGTGAACTTCAGGAAGAGACTGGATTTCACAGTGGAGATCTGAAATTGCTTAAATCCTTCTATACTTCTCCCGGCTTCGCCGATGAGATTATTCATTTGTATGTGACTACTAATGCAAAGCCAGGGGATATGTCACTGGACGAGGACGAATTTCTAGAAGTTTCGGAGCTTACCCTGGAGGAAGCGTATCAATATATGGCTGACGGGCGCATCGCGGACGCGAAGACGATGATGGCAGTGTATGCTTGGCATCTATACACGCTGACAGGCCAATGGAATTAACAACTGAACTGAAGAGTTTCTATTGCGATTTGCATGTTCATATAGGACGAACGTCAGAAGGACAAGCGGTTAAAATCAGCGGTTCCCGTGAGCTCACCTTTGCTGGAATTGCCAAAGAAGCTGCAGAGCGCAAGGGCCTTGAGATGATCGGTATTATTGATAGTCATTCACCAGGCGTTCTACGTGATATTCAACGTTCCTTGGAATCTGGAGAGATGACGTTAGCTGAAGGTGGAGGGATTACTTACCGAGAGACTGCGATCATTCTGGGAACAGAGATTGAAATCCGTGAGCCTGGGCGAAAAGAGTGTCATGTGCTCGCCTACATGCCGGACGTGGAGTGCATGACCGATTTTAGTGCGTGGATGAGTCGCTATATGCGGAATGTGAATCTAAGTTCCCAGCGCCTGTATGCTCCGGCTAGGGAGCTTCAGGATGAGATTTACGGGCGGGGAGGCATTCTTATCCCGGCGCATATCTTCACGCCCCATAAGGGCTTGTACGGCTGTGCTGCAGAGCGTATGGCGGACATCTTTGATCTGGACCGCATAGCTGCGGTTGAACTTGGGCTGAGTGCAGACTCCGAAATGGCTGGATATCTTTCTGAACTGGATAATTTCACGTTTCTAACCAACTCAGATGCGCATTCACTGGGTAAGTTAGGGCGTGAGTATAATGTGATGGACCTGGCACAGCCTTCGTTCGCTGAACTGCGGCTCGCACTAGAACGTAAGGAAGGGCGGAAGGTAACTGCCAATTTCGGACTTAACCCCCGGCTTGGTAAATATCACCGAACCTACTGCGGAGGTTGTGGCAGTATTATTGACGAAGCTTATGTCACATCGGAACGCTGCCAGTATTGTGGCAGTCTTAAATTGGTGAGGGGTGTATTCGACCGGATCCTAGATATCGCAGACCGAAAGACGCCTCTAGTACCCGCAAATCGTCCGCCTTATCACTATCAGGTTCCACTTGAATTTATTCCAGGCCTCGGGAAGGCTAAGATGAACGCGTTACTGCAAGCTTTTGGCACGGAGATGAACATTTTACATGGTTGTGGTGAAGCGGAAATTGCTAGCGTAGTTGGAGTGGATTTGGCGGCTATGATCGTTAGGGCCCGCTCAGGCATATTGGAATTATCAGCAGGCGGTGGGGGAACATACGGTAAAGTCGTACAACCTGGAAAGTAGAGTTATTGTCCTAAGGACAAGTCATATCGCGGGACGTTTTCTCATATGGTGTAACATGTAACCGGAAAGGGGAACGTCTCGATGCGTAATTTAAGGCTGATGATGAAGGAACAGACGCCTCTGTATATTTTTGTCGGCGTATTATTTCTGGTAGGTGTTGTATTTGGAGCTCTTATCGTTAGTGCGCTTACGATGGATCAGCAACAGGAGCTGAGCGATTATCTAGGGAATTTCTTTGTAACGGTTGATCAACAGGGTCTACCCGCAGCACCTGATTCGTATTGGAGCATAGCGGCCTTAAATCTGAAATGGATTGGGCTGATCTGGATCCTTGGATTATCAGTCATTGGGCTGCCAGGAATCTTGATTCTTGATTTTCTTAAAGGGGTATTGATCGGCTTTACGGTCGGTTGTCTAGTAAGTCAATATTCATGGCATGGAATGCTGTTCGCGTTAGTCTCTGTGGCTCCGCACAATCTGGTACTGATTCCTGTGTTGTTGGTAAGTAGTGCAGCGGCGATCGCCTTTTCCTTGCAGATGATTCGTAGCCGAGTGCTAGGACAACGTCGGACACCAGTGACTCGACCGTTTACTATGTACACCATATTGTCACTTGTAATGGCACTGTTGATTCTGGGCATTTCTAGTTTTGAGACCTATGTTACGCCGATCATGATGCGCTGGGTTACGCCCTCACTTGTACAAGCAGTGACTACCTTGGGCTTGCAGTAAAAGCGTTTGACTTCTCAAAGCGACACCCCCTATAATGGAAGAAGTGGTTTGAAGACCGGTGAGGTTATTTTCCAAGGGGGAGGGAGACAATGGAAGCTCGGATAGACAAAATTAAGCAACAGTTACAATCCCAAGGATACAAGCTTACACCCCAACGGGAAGCGACCTTAAGAGTGCTGCTGGAGAATGAGGAAGATCATCTTAGTGCAGAAGATGTTTTTATGCTCGTGAAAGAGAAAGCTCCCGAGATCGGTCTTGCGACTGTATATCGTACCCTGGAACTTCTTAGCGAGCTTCACGTCGTAGAAAAGATTAACTTCGGTGACGGTGTCGCCCGTTATGATCTGCGAACAGATACTGCGAAGCACCATCATCATCATTTGATTTGTGTGCAATGCGGTAGTATGGATGAGATTCGCGAGGATTGGCTAGGTCCGCTAGAAGAGCGGCTGGAGAAAGAATTTAATTTCACAGTGCTTGATCATAGACTTGATTTTCATGGGATATGCTATCGGTGTAGCGATAAGAATAATTCAAACGGGAATCCGTCCTAAGTCATCTTATAATGAAATTCACTTCATAAGCTCTCCCCGGTTTTTTACCGGAGGGAGCTTTTTAAATGATTGGTCGATTAGAGGTATACATATCAGTCCGTTTTGGTGCATAAGGTGAAGGACGAGCAGATCTTAACTGTATGTTAAAGGGAGGCGTCCATATGATCGTTTCTGTGCCCAAAACAGTTCGAAAGCTGTATTTTATGATCATGTTTGTGGCACTAAGCTATTTGCTCTACAGTGCTATGAGCTGGCTTGGTGAATGGATCAGTCCGATAGAAGATTATGGAATTCCTGAAGGCACCGCTGTTCGGGCTTTTGATCATGCCGATCGTGGTGGTGATGGTCTGGATACAAGACAGCGTTTGCGCTTCTATTACTGGTACGGAGAATGAAAGCTTATTAGGAAGCAGGAACAAGCGAGAAGAATGTCGAAGAAAACAAGGTGGATTCATGCAGCGTATACTAAATGTACACATCTGCAGAAGCCTCATGCTGAATGTGCTGCAGGAAGTCACTATGAGTAGCTGCGCCAGGACAGGAGCGTGAAATGATGAAGTCACACTTGCAGCCGTTTTTACATTATTTGTCCGGAGATAAAGGCTTGTCCCCGAATACACTGGAATCTTACGGTAGGGATGTATCGCAGTTTCTGGAGTTCGCTGAAGAGCGGGGGGCTAGTCAGCCTGATGAGATCCGAAGATCTCATGTGATGTTATATCTTGGTTCATTACGCGGAGCTGGCCGAGCAACTGCAACGTTGAACAGGAACGCAGTATCCCTCCGTGCTTTTTTTCATTATTTGCTGAAGGAACGTTTGATTGAGCAGGATCCAACACTGGACATGGAGACCATGAAGCCTGATAAGAAAGCTCCTATGGTGCTTACCATTTCGGAAATCGAGCAGTTATTGGCTGCGCCGGATGTGAGTACGCCACAAGGGGTTCGTGATAAGGCTATGCTGGAATTACTCTATGCAACAGGCATTAAGGTTTCTGAATTAATCTCGCTTAACGTGGATGATGTGAATACAGATATGAAATTTGCACGCTGTACAGGAACATCTGGCAAGGAGAGGGTAGTTCCCATTGGAACCCTTGCTGCTGAGAGTGTATCGGCTTACACTTCCCTTATGAGGGACAAGCTGCTTCGTGATCATCAGGAGGAACAGGCCATGTTCCTGAATAGTCTAGGCGGTAGATTAACCCGGCAAGGCTTTTGGAAAATCATAAAAAAATATGCGCGGGAAGCAAACATTGAGCAGGATATTACACCACATACGCTTAGGCATTCCTTCGCAGCCCATTTACTGGAAGGCGGAGCGGATTTGCGTTCCGTACAACAAATGCTGGGTCATGCCGATATTTCAACGACTCAGATTTATAACGGTATAGCCCGTAAGAATATGAAGGAAGTATATGAGAGCCACCATCCTAGAGCTCGTTAATTCTGCTTTAAAGATGCTTTTTGTGAGTAAGATGGTTATGATGGAATCATACTGAAAGGATAGACTGGGGAATGATCCGCAGGTTATCTTTTAGCAGAAACGGATACCTGATAAGCGGTACATTGTATCGCTAGCTTCGGAAGCCTATGTCTTCTGAAGACGGTACAGCCGTTTCTTCTTGTTGGCAAGAAAGAATATCTATATTAAAAAAGGAGTGAAGACAACAATGTCCTCATTTAAACGAATTGGTTTTATTGTTCTAGATAGTGTCGGTATCGGTGAAGCGCCAGATGCTGCGAATTTCGGTGATGCTGGATCACATACGCTTGGTCATATATTGAATCGTGTTCCTGGTTTGAAGCTTCCTAATCTCCAGAAGCTCGGGTTAGCAAATATTGCACCGCTGCCACCGCTTGAGCCTGTAGCTTCACCAACAGGGTACTACGGCAAAATGCAGGAAGTATCTGTAGGCAAGGATACGATGACCGGACACTGGGAGCTAATGGGGCTGAAGATTGAGGTTCCTTTCAATACGTATCCTGACGGTTTTCCAGCAGAATTGATTGAGAAGTTCGAAGCGGCAACTGGTCGTAAGGTAATCGGGAATAAACCGGCTTCCGGTACGGAGATTCTTGTTGAATACGGCGAAGAGCAAATGAAAACCGGTGCTTGGATTGTCTACACCTCTGCGGACAGCGTGTTCCAGCTTGCTGCACATGAAGATATCATTCCACTCGAAGAGCTGTACAGCGCTTGTAAAATAGCCCGTGAGCTGACGATGGCTCCAGAATTCTCGGTTGGTCGCGTGATTGCTCGTCCATATGTTGGCGAACCAGGTAATTTCGTTCGGACGCCAAACCGGCATGACTATGCCGTGAAGCCGCCAGAACCAACGGTAATGAACGCGCTGGCTGATATCGGTAAGGATGTTATCGCGGTGGGTAAGATCAACGATATCTTTACAGGAGAAGGAGTTACGGCTTCTTATCCGACGAAGAGCAATGAACATGGAATCGAAGTTACTATTGAGCAGCTTCGTCAACCGTTTGACGGTTTCCTGTTTACGAATCTGGTGGATTTTGACTCTTTGTATGGTCATCGTCGTGATCCAGAAGGATACGGTCGTGCACTGGAAGTGTTCGATCAGGCGCTGCCTGAAATTCTATCTGCGCTCGGTGAAGATGATCTATTGATTATTTCTGCAGACCATGGTAACGATCCGATCCATAGTGGAACTGACCATACCCGTGAATATGTGCCGCTCTTGATCTATAGCCCACGGTTTAAACATCCAGAAAGTTTGGGCATTCGTGAAACCTTCTCTGATGTAGCTGCAACCATTTCTGATAACTTTGGTGCGAAGGCGCCGCAGTATGGGACAAGCTTTTTAGCGAAACTGCAATAAAAGGGTTGTGGGTTGCTCCACAACATCAATGAAGGAGGATCATCCATGAGCGCGTTAACTCAAAAGGAAATTCAAAAAGCAGCCATATATATAAAAGACAAATGTCCGGTGGCTCCGGAAATTGGATTGATCCTTGGTTCAGGCCTCGGTGTGCTAGCAGACCTTATTACTGATGGAGTAAGCATTCCATATGATGAGATTCCTCACTTTCCTGTGTCTACTGTAGAAGGACATGAGGGCGAGCTATTAATTGGTATGATCGAAGGCCGCCGAGTCGTGATGATGAAGGGCCGCTTTCATATGTATGAAGGTTATGGACCGGAGGTAACGGCATTCCCTGTACGAGTTATGAAAGAGCTTGGTATAGCCAGTTTATTAGTAACGAATGCAGCTGGTGGAGTGAACACTGATTTCACGCCGGGTGATCTTATGCTTCTTACGGATCATCTTAATATGACTGGACGGAATCCTTTAATAGGACCTAATGATCCTGCACTTGGTGTCCGCTTCCCAGATATGTCGACCGCCTACAGTCGCCGCTTGATCCAGGTAGCGAAAGAGACGGCAGCTCAACAGAATTTCGAGTTCAAAGAAGGCGTATATGCGGGTCTGCTGGGACCTTGCTATGAAACGCCTGCTGAAATCGTAATGCTTCGTACACTAGGCGCCGATGCTGTGGGCATGTCTACAGTATCGGAGACCATTGTTGCTCGTCATGCGGGTATCGAGGTACTGGGCATCTCCTGTATTACTAACATGGCCGCGGGAATCCTGGATCAACCTCTCAATCATGAAGAGGTGATGGAAACTGCAGAACGTGTGCGTGAACGTTTCTTGAAACTGGTCTTAGGCTTTATTCCAAAAATGTAATTTCGGGCACTGCATTTTGAATTACTGGGAGGTCATAATTATGACACAAGTGATTAAATTTCAGCCATTGACGTATGAACAGGTAGTAAAGGTAGTTAATTTAACTAAACCAAAATATATCGGATTTGCTCGCGCAAATGTCCGTGAAATGCAGGTGTAAAATGAGAGCTGTCGACATTATTCAGAAAAAAAGAGACGGTGGAGAGCTGAGTCGTGAGGAAATATCCTTTCTAATTCAAGGCTATAGTAAAGGTGAAGTTCCTGATTATCAACTTTCCGCTTGGGCCATGGCGGTTTACTTTCAAGGCATGAACGCGCGGGAGACCGGTGATCTAACGATGGAAATGGCGATGTCCGGTGATCAAGTTGATCTGAGCCCAATCGCAGGCATTAAGGTTGATAAGCACTCCACAGGTGGAGTGGGAGATAAAACCACCGTGGTGCTTGCACCGTTGGTAGCTTCTGCTGGAGTACCGGTAGCGAAGATGTCCGGCCGCGGATTAGGGCATACAGGAGGCACACTTGATAAGTTGGAGTCGATCACTGGCTTCTCTGTCGAGATGGATCGCGAGCGTTTCTTTGATCAAGTAGGTGAGATCGGAGCTGCCGTGATCGGCCAGTCGGGCAACATTACACCCGCAGACAAAAAGCTGTATGCCCTTCGGGATGTAACGGCAACTGTTGAATCCATCCCTCTCATTGCAAGCTCAGTGATGAGCAAGAAGATTGCAGCTGGTGCAGACGCTATTGTGCTGGATGTCAAAACCGGCAGCGGCGCTTTTATGAAGACGCTTGATGATTCTATTGCGCTTGCCCAGGCTATGGTGGATATCGGCACCCATTTGGGTCGTAATACCGTTGCGATCATCAGTGATATGGATCAGCCACTGGGTTACGGGATCGGAAATGCACTGGAAATTAAGGAAGGAATCGAGACCTTGAAGGGTCACGGTCCTAAAGATTTGCAGGAAGTCTGCCTTATTCTGGGCAGCCAGATGCTTGTTCTTGGCGGTAAAGCCAAGGATGAAGCGGAGGCTCGTTCGATTCTGATGACACATATTGAAGATGGCACAGCGCTGGAGAAATTCAAACAAATCGTGGGTGCGCAAGGCGGCGATGTATCACAAATCGATGATCCGGAGAAACTCCCTGCTGCTAAACGATTCATTGAAGTGAAAGCGAAAACTGAGGGGTTCATTGAGGGTATTCAAGCAGAAGAAATCGGCATTGCTGCTATGCTGCTTGGTGCAGGGCGAGAAACCAAGGAATCTGTAATAGATTTGGCTGTGGGTATTCAACTCTCTAAAAAAGTTGGAGATGCTGTAGAGATCGGCGATACACTTGCAGTATTGCATATCAATGATGCCAGTGACAAGAAAGTAGAGGAAGCTGAGGGTAAGGTGTTAGAAGCTTACCGTATTACTTCTGAGTCGGTTCCACCATTGCCACTGGTGTTCGCGCTTGTTACGAAGGATGGAGTAACACGGTACTAGCCAAGGAAATGTAATTATTGTCCTGACAAAGACCTGAAATAGACAGTAAAGCGAGCCTCCCGTAATAGGAGGCTCGCTGTTTTGTGTTTTTGGCGGAGCATCTACAAATGCTTATCGATAAGATTGAAAATCTGAGAAGCCCCGCTGCTTGTATTACATAATACGACCACAGTCTCTCCGCTAGCCGGATAGATAGCCGATCGGAAGGAAACACCGGGATCGTAGCCCATAATGTGAAATTTGAACACTTTTTCTTCTCGGAGGGTGATCCATACACCATAACCATAATAGCCTTCACCATCCACATGTATGTGGGGAGTAAGCAACAATGAAGTGAGTACTGGACTCAAAAGGGTATGGTTCATTAGCCCGTTCCAGAATAGCTGCATGTCGGGAGCGGTTACGAAAGCCCCACCATCAGCGCCTCCTTTTACCGGGATTGAATAGATGTTGCTTCTCCAGCTACCATTCTCTTCCTCTATGTATCCTAGTGCACAATTGGCAGGTAAGGCATCTAATGTAAAATAACCGGATTGTTCCATTCCGCAAGGCTTAAAGATGTGAAGCTCCACATAATCGGAAAAGGACATTCCACTCAGTTCCTCCAACAGAAGACCTAGCACGATATATCCGGCATTGTTGTAGTGGAAACGTTCACCAGGGGTCCACATCATGGGGAGGTTTTGAAACATCGGTACAAAGTCTTCCAGCTGGCGTAAAGTGTACATAGGTTGTGCCTTCCACAGTTCTTCGAAATCATCCATGATTGTTTCATCAAAATAATCTGGAATCCCAGAGCTGTGCGTAAGCAGCTGATGTATGGTGATTTCAGAATTAAAGAGAGGGAACTCTACCTTCTTTAGATAGTCTGATAATCTGCTTTCGAAAGAAATCAATCCCCTTTCGACCAGTTGACAGACGGCAATTGCTGTGAATATTTTACACCCGGAAGCGATCCCGAACCGAGTATGATTATTGTTTTCGCGCTTATCCGACTTATTGGCATAACCGTAACAGCTGCTGACGATTTCTTTATTATATTGTTTTGCTAGTACTACGCCTGAGAAATCGTTCTGTTTTGCTTCTGTCTCAATATAAGTTTTAAGTGGGTTCATTGTATATTCACTCCTCTGTAAGACAGTATAGGTTCTTAGATATCATTCGTGAAAGCCTACGATTTACCTTTAAAAGTCTTAAAATAAGGACTAAAAAAATGGAAATACTTTAAATTTGAAATATTATTTATTCTCCCCTATAATAAAAATGCTCTGCAACTGCTGCTGGGCTTTTTTTAATTAATGACATCCTTACTTCTTGAGATAAATAATTGTGGTTATTTCCTTAAAAATGGAATAATTTCCACCCTTTCTGACGAAACTGGAACACAGTACCTGTGATATGAAGGTTAACGTTCAGGAGGGGAACCATTGTGAGAAAAATGCGTTTTGCTGTGCTTGTGCTCTGTATCGCTGTGTCGGTTCTAGGACCTATGTCAGGCGCTTATGCAGAAGAAAAAACCAAGGACTCTGGCAGTAATACTGCCGCTGTAGACCTCGCACCGGGAGCACGTTCTGCTATTTTGATGGACGCTGGTACCGGAACCGTTATTTATGAGAAGAACAGCCATGATAAGCTGCCTCCCGCAAGTATTACGAAAATTATGACAATGTTACTAACGGTGGAAGCGCTGGATGAAGGAAGGCTGCAGCTGACTGATAAGGTGCGAACAAGTGAATATGCGGCTTCTATGGGCGGATCGCAGATTTTTCTGGAGCCTGGTGAAGAAATGACGGTAGACGATATGCTCAAAGGCATCGCTATGGCCTCTGGTAATGATGCTTCTGTGGCGATGGCGGAGAAAATAGCTGGTTCAGAGAGTGCTTTTGTCGATCTGATGAATAAACGTGCAGAGGAACTGGGTCTAAAAGATACCCACTTTGCCAACTGCAACGGTCTTCCAGCCGCCAATCACTATTCCTCAGCTTACGATATTGCGGTCATCAGTCGGGAGCTTTTGAAGCATGATCAAATTATCAAATATACCGGTTCCTATCAGGATTACTTACGTAAGGATTCAACCAAACCGTTCTGGTTGGTGAACACGAACAAGCTGGTGCGTTTCTACACTGGTGCTGACGGATTGAAGACAGGTTACACTGCTGAGGCAAAATTCTGTCTGTCCGCTACAGCAGCTAGAGATGGCCTACGTGCTGTCGCTGTTGTGCTAGGCGAGCCGAACACAAAGACACGCAACAGTGAAGTGTCAGGCATGTTCGATTATCTGTTCTCGCAATATAAAGTACACACGATCCATAAAGAAGGGGATGCCATTGGCACCCTAAAGATTGAAAAGGGCGTAAAATCCGAGTTGCCGATAACAGCCAAAGAGACGTACAGTGTTCTTTTGAAAAAAGGTGTGACTCAAGAAGGCATTCGCCACGAACTAGTATTGCCGGAAAGCGTGAAGGCTCCAGTAGCTGAAGGTCAATCTGTGGGCAAGCTAGTGGTCTACCAAGGAACCCAAGTGATTAAGGAATATGAATTAAAAGCAGGGGAAGCTGTGCCGAAAGCAGGCTGGTGGAAGCTCTTTAAGCGCACAACAGGCTCGATGTTCGGCGTAGATTAAAAACGGTTTTTTTGTAGATTACCCCCATGTACTCTGTAGATTCATAGGGGTTTTCTTCTAGTTTTGTCGTGAGGCAGGATTCCTGATTTGCCGCGTAGAAAACCTTGTCCTTGAAGGGAATAGGTACTGTCTTTCAAGGTCAGTTTTCAAAGCAACGAAGAGGAGAGTGGCAAGCATGAATTCTCATGTGGAGATGGAGCATCACAGGGGTGTGTTGATTGTCCGTTTATCAGGGGAGTTGGATCATCACGCAGCCGATTTTGTAAGAATGGATATGGATGAAGCGATTATGCGTGGTCAGGTATCGCATTTGGTTCTTAGTCTTAAGCATCTGCAGTTTATGGACAGTTCAGGTCTAGGCGTGATTCTGGGAAGGTATAAACTGATCCACAGCAAAGGTGGAAAAATGGTTGTGTGTGATGCAACGGCACCTGTGAAGCGGCTGCTGGAAATGTCAGGCCTGTTCAAAATCATGCCCCTATATGACGACGAGAGTACTGCACTCTCGGATTTGGAGGTTGCGTTATGACAAATAGTAAGGCTGGTAACTTCATGAACGTGCAGTTCGCTGCACGCTCGGAGAACGAATCGTTCGCGCGTATAGTCGTAGCAGCGTTCGTTTCCCGGCTTGATCCTACGATGGACGAGCTGAATGATCTGAAGACAGTCGTGTCGGAAGCGGTCACCAACTGTATTATTCATGGGTATGATAGTGATCCGGAAGGTATTGTGACCATTTCGGCTTCGCTGGACAACGAAACGGTACATCTAACTATTGAGGATCAAGGACGGGGCATTGAGGATTTGGAGCTGGCGCAACAGCCGCTGTATACCTCTAAGCCAGAGCTGGAGCGGTCGGGCATGGGCTTTACTATTATGGAGAATTTCATGGATGAATTTGAAGTCACTAGTGAACCGGGACACGGTACTTCTATCTCAATGAAGAAAACCATCGTCTCGAAAAAAGCTTTATACAATTAGGGGTTGGAGCCATGGATGCAGAGTCAAAAAAAGCTCCGCCGACCTATTTGGACGATGCGGAGGTCAAACGTCTTATCGCGCTCAGTCAGGCCGGAGATAGTCTTGCCCGCGACACGCTTGTAAGCTGTAATATCCGACTGGTCTGGTCGGTAGTGCAGCGGTTTATGAACCGCGGGTATGAGCCTGACGATTTGTTCCAGATCGGTTGCATTGGACTACTAAAGTCCGTTGATAAATTTGACCTCAGTTATGAGGTTAAGTTCTCCACTTATGCGGTGCCGATGATTATCGGTGAGATCCAGCGTTTCCTTCGTGACGATGGCACCTTGAAGGTCAGTCGTTCCCTTAAGGAAATGGCTAATAAAGTTCGTAAGATGAAGGACGAAATGTCTAAAACGCTTGATCGTCTACCTACGATTGGGGAAGTTGCGGAAGCGCTAGGGGTTACACCCGAAGAAGTGGTATTCGCTCAAGAAGCCAATAAGCCACCGACCTCTATCCATGAGACGGTGTTCGAGAATGATGGAGATCCGATCACGCTGATTGATCAAATCGCTGACGAATCACAGGAGCGTTGGTTCGACAAGCTGGCATTAAATGAAGCTATCGGAGGCCTAAGTGAACGTGAACGTCTCATTGTGTATCTTCGCTACTATCGTGATCAAACGCAGTCGGAGGTTGCCAGTCGTCTAGGGATCTCTCAAGTGCAGGTATCCCGGCTGGAGAAGAAAATATTGCAGAGTATCCGTGAGCAGATTGCTCAGTAGGATAAAGTTATTCATGTAATGACGCTTGTAAAACAGCGAATTAGAACAAAAAGCCGCCCCGAAAAGGGGGGGCTTTTTATGTGGAGGTGATCTCAATATGCATTCACTCGGCGACGAGAATGTGATCACATGGTCTATGGATATGAAAGAAAATCTGCTGACGATGTCGAATATTTTAGAGGATTGGGTTGGTTGCACAAGTAAGACTATACCGCACAGCCCTGATTTTTTGCGGGAACTTGTGTATGAAGTGGATCTTGATCGATATGATGCCTACATGGAAAGATTAACAGCTGGTCATATTAGTAGTCTTGAGTATCGGATGCAACTACCTGCTGAAGGACTGAAGTGGGTTCAAAGTATCGGCACGCCTATCCTAAATAAGGAGAACAAGGTCTGCCGAATAGATGGAATTATGCTGGACATTACTGAACAAAAAACGGCGCAAATTCAATTAGAAAGCTCATTTTCTTTGTATCAACAGATGTTCTCCAATCTTGACGTGGCGATTTGGTCTTATGATTACGTAGCAAAGAAAGTATTGTTTATATCGGATGCCATTCTCAATATCACTGGTTATTCCGTTGAACAGGCGAAAGAGGATGACTTTTGGTTCCGTATAGCTCATAAGGAAGAAACCCCCTCGATTCAGGAGATCCTATCGACGGCTCGGCAAGGGATTCCAAAGCTTAGTGAGTATCGGATTATCCATGCAAATGGTGAGCCCCGATGGATACAGGTCAGAATCATACCCAGTCTGGATGAATCCCAAGCGGTAGTCCGGCTTGACGGGATCTTGGCAGATATCACGGAAAGAAAGTTGATGAAAGAGGCTTTGCTCAAAAGCGAACAGCGCTATAAATCCTTATTTGACTATAACTCAGACGTCGTATGTGAGGTGAATCTGCAAGGTGATATTTTGGCAATCAATTCTGCAGCAGAGCAAATTACTGGAGAGTCTTTAAGTATGGTCGGAGAGAATTTGTCTATCATGAATCTATTTGGAATAGAAAATATACCGGGGATGCTGGATTATTTTGAAAGAACAGTACGGGGATCTGCTCAGCACTATGTTGTGGACTCTTCCCGTAAGGATGGATCAGTGAGCCACTGGTCTATGAAAAATATCCCGACTTATGTGAATAATCGTATTGTTGGTGCTTTTGTAGTTGCTAGAGATATAACATCAGCAGTAGAAGTAGAACACAAGTTGGCACAGCGTGAGGCAGAGTATAGACTTATTATTAATAACATGAAGGATATGATGGGTGTTCTGGATCAAAAAGGTAATTTTATTGTAGCTTCCCCCTCCTGTGAGACTCTAATCGGTATTCCTGTAGGTTTAATCAAGGACACCACCATCCTAAAGTATATCGATCCAGATGAGCAAGACAGCTTACAAGAACAGATATTAAATATTTTTCGGACAAAAACGAGCAAGATGTTTTACAATCGTTTTATTCATTCAGAAGGTTATATCTTAAATTTAGAATGTCTTGCTACTCCCGTTCTAGGTGAGGATGGAGAAGTAATTAGCATTGTATTTGTAGCAAGAGACATTACTAAGAGAATCCAAATGGAAAGAGAATTAAGGGAAAGCGAGGAACTCAATCAGCAGCTGATCAAGATGTCGCCTGAAGCGGTTGTTCTCCATAGCGATTATAAGTTTGTTTATGTAAATTTTTCTTGTCTTGGTTTATTTGGAGTTTACGATGAGAGTCAACTGATCGGTGAAAATATTTTCAATTGGGCGCATCCAGAGTATCTGACGCTAACGAAAGAACGCATGCGTGAGATCTATAAAGAACCCTATAAAATCTTAGCTCCTGTTGAACAAAAGGTCGTACGTTCAGATGGAACGATTATCGATGTAGAAGTAACCGCTAGCTCCATTTTGCACAAAGGAAAAGTCGCATGTATCTCAATATTTAGAGATATAAGTGATCGAAAAAAAGCAGATGAGGACAGAGAACATACAGAGCAGATTATTCGTGAAAGTGAGGAACGGTATTTTCGCTTGCAAATGAGTCTGGATCAATTCTCCCAAGATCTTTTTGGTGTGATGAAAATTAGTCATATGGAACAGCGGTTACTTAGAGAAGTCAGAGAGACTCTGCAGATAACAAATATAAATTTTATCGCAGTTGAATCTAATTATGATAAATTATGTGAAATTATTGAGACTGAGCATGGGTATTCACTCAAGATCGGGGAGTCCCGAGGAAAAAGCTACTTGCTATCGATTAACGAGAAGACGCTTTTACTAGAAATCGGTTCTATTCGAGTGTGGCTTGAAACGATTACCCGTTATGTCAGTGTTCTCTTTGATCATTTTTTGCTCATTGAAGATTTAACGAAAGATCTTGAGCTAGCAGCTTCCAAGCAATTTGCTCCTACATGGCTTCTCCGCTTTATGTTTAATTTATCCGAGAATGAGCGAAAAAGACTTGCTCAGGACTTACACGACTCAGCGCTTCAAGAACAGATTATCTGGTATCGTAAGCTGGATCTTCTCTTAGGTGAAAGGTCCATTAAAGGGGAACTTAGAGAACAACTAGAACAAATCTCAGAAGGCTTACTCGATGTGATCTATCAACTACGGATTATTTGTAACGAGCTAAGACCCCCTGCATTAATCAATGAAGGGCTTATCTCTTCGCTGGAGACCTTATTTGAATTTACGCAGCTACGTACCAACTATCAGATTTATTTCGAGTCTGAAGCATTCACGCATAAGTTAGATGATGAAGTGCTTATAGGTCTGTACCGTATTGTGCAGGAGCTTTTAGCTAATGCAGCGAAGCACTCTTTTGCGACAGAAGTCTACATCACTTTAGCTAGTGAAGACAATCATATTCATTTGGATTATAAAGATAACGGAATTGGAATGAACCTATTTGGAGAGGATTCTCTCACGAGTATGGGGATTTATGGTATGAAGGAAAGAGTTCGAAGTATGGATGGGACAATAGTATTTCACTCGCCAGATAAAAAGGGATTAGCGGTGAATATATCTATACCTGCAGATTAATCATGCGGCATAACAATTGGATAGAGGGGTAGTCATAGGCATGATTGAAATATTGTTAGTGGATGATCATCCATCTGTTATGGAAGGGACTAGGATGATATTAGAACAAGAGGGGGATATAAAGGTTACGCTAGCCAACTCAGCTCATGAGGTGCTTGAAATGGTTAGTAGTCGTTATTTTGATGTAATGTTATTTGATCTTCATATCGCGGATGTGAACGGGATTGATTTGGCGAAGCAAGTATTAACCTTGAATGCCGATGCGATTATCCTAATCTATACCGGATATGAATTTAATAACAAATTTAACCTGATGATCGAATCAGGGATATTTGGCTTTATCTCAAAAACGACCAATAGAGAGCAGTTGATTACAGCGGTACGCTGTGCATTAAGAGGAGAAGTCATTCTACCACGGACCTTAGTTAAGCAGTTAAGGAAAGTACCGCCTAAAGGATTAGAAATTAATGATGAGCAAGTAGTCTCCATGATCAGCAAAAGGGAACATGAAATGCTAACGGAAATTGCAAAGGGGAAAAGTAATAAAGAAATAGCGGAGATTGTGCTGATGAGTCAGCGATCTCTCGAATATAGCTTAACGAATTTGTTCCAAAAGCTAAATGTGAAGTCTAGAATTGAAGCGGCTATAAAAGCTAAACGGCTCGGAATATTGAAGGAATCAGATTTTACTAATTCATTGTGAAAATACGTAACAACCCTATAGATTGAGATCCCGATCACTAGATAGTGAGGCGGGATTTTTTGTTTTGCGCTTCATTGCGGAGGTGCGCAATAATTTTGCGTGATCACGCCATTTTTTTTCGGTTACCATATTCTTCTTACAGTTTATGATGAAATAGTTCCTAAGAATTACTAAAAATTGACTAACGTAATGAGGTGCAGAAGGATGAAATGGTTTTATAATTTGAGAACAGCAGTGAAGCTAATCTCAGCATTTGTTTTGGTATCAGTCATTTTATGCTTTGTAGGATTCTATGGAATAAGCAATTTGAGTAAGATGGACGAGTCCATCGAGGATATGTATAAGAATCGCTTAACACCGATTGCCTATCTTGGTGAAGCGAATGAACTTTTTTTAACGAATAGAATAAACATACGGGATATAAATACCATGGCCAAAACCGAGGTGAAGAAAAAAGAGTATCGGGATAAATTACATAAGAATGTCCAAAGTATTGAAGACATTATGAGTAAATATAGTAAGACAAAATTGAAAGAAGAAGAATTAGAGAAGATGAAGGATTATCCTGAGATCTGGCAACGTTATACCACCAGTGTAGATCATGCGATTGAATTGGATAAGAAGATCATTAGTAATGATGAATATACGAATTATTTGCTAACAGGAGATTTACAGCTGGCCACTACGAAGATGACGGATTTCTTGCAAGGTTTAATTGACATTAATATGAAGCAGGCACAGGAATCCAGTGATAACGCCAATAAATTATATCAATCCTCCAGGTTGATTACCTTTAGTGTTACGATTATTGCACTTCTAATCAGCGTGGGTTTTGGTTATCTAATCTCGCAAATTATAGCACGGCCTCTAAATCAAGTGATGCGCCTGCTAGGTAAAGTAGCCAATGGAGACTTAAGCGAAACTTCGAATCTAAATTCTAAGGATGAGATCGGAAAACTTGCGAATTCTGTGAATGAAATGGTTCTGAACTTAAGGCATACTGTGGGGGGGATTTTGTCCTCTGCGGAAAGCGTCTCGGCGGCAGCACAGCAAATATCAGCCAGTACTGAGGAAGTAGCTAGCGGCAGTATGAGTCAAGCCACTGCAGCGCAAACGATGAATGAGTTGTTCCGAGAATTGTCTGAGGCGATTAATTCAGTAGCTCAGAGTGCAGAGCAAGCCTCAGAGCTGTCAGATCATACAATGCGTATTGCTCAGGATGGAGGTGCGGTGGTTACCGACTCCATTCAAGGGATGACGTTACTTAACAACCAAATGTCTAGACTAGAAGAAGGCTCAGATAAAATTGGCGAGATCATTGCGGTCATTGATGATATTGCTAAACAGACAAATCTGCTGGCCCTAAATGCAGCTATAGAAGCGGCTCGTGCAGGAGAACAGGGCAGAGGATTTGCTGTTGTAGCGAATGAAGTAAGAAAGTTAGCAGAGCGGAGCAGTGAGGCTACTAAGCAAGTCACGGACATTATTAAAGATATGCAGAAGAATACGCAGCATAGCGTGAAGGCTGTAGTCGAAGGCGTAACTTTTTCACAAAAAAATGGGGAAGCCTTTGAACATATTCTCTCTATGGTGAACGATACTGCTCATAAAGTAACAGAAATCGCTGCTGCCAGCGAAGAACAGGCCGCGCAGTCATCAGAGGTGTTGTACTCAATTGAGAGTATATCAGCAGCAACGGAAGAAATGGCGGCAAGCAGTAGTGAAACGGCAACAACCGCTAATGCATTAGCACAGCTTGCGGAGGAACTAAATGCACTCGTATCTATTTTTAAAGTTAAATAAACAGTGTCATGGGGATCATCATTGATAGGAGAGGAGAAGTAGTGCAAAACATAAAGGTGCTCGTTGTAGCTACTTCAGTAATAATGGGTAAACAGATCTCGAACCTAATTGCGGAGGATTCAATTATCGAGGTCATTGGAGCAGCTCGAAATGCATCCGAAGCGGTTAGCATGGTTCAAGAACTCCGGCCTGATGTCGTGACGATTGATATAGAAGTGCCAGAATTGAATAGTTTAGTAGCACTCTCTAGCATGATGTCACAGCGTCCAACCCCTATCCTTATCCTAAGCTCGGGATCAAAGGATGGAATAACAGCAACCATCACAGGTCTACAGAATGGAGCAGTGGATTTTATCTCCAAGCCAACTCAGTTATTTGGACCAGATTTATCCCAAATAAAAGACGAGCTAATATTCAAGCTTAAACAAGCTGCTCAAATTCCTTTGAGAACTCTTATCCTTAACAATATAACTGTTTCCACAGTGATTGCAGGACAACAAGTAGAAGACGCTCCTAAAACCGGATGTATGGAAGGCTTCGATCAAATCGTAGCCATAGGATGTGGAGTAGGTGGCCCGAAGGCGCTTGAAATTGTAATTGGCTCTCTCCCGGCAAACTTCCCATATCCTTTGTTGATCGTTCAGCATATGCCGCCTAAGTATACGAAAGTATTAGCAGAACGATTAAATCGCTTCTCAAGTGTACAGGTGGTTGAGGCGAAGAATGATCAGTTGGTACTCGGAGGAACGGCATATATTGCACCTGGTAATTGTCATATGACCGTAGTTCAGCAAGGGCAAGTATGTAGAATCAAACTTCACAAGAAAGCTCCCGTGAACGGATACCGTCCATCCATTGATGTATTGTTCGAATCGATTTCTGGACTGAAAAGCTTGAAGCAGCATTTGATACTAATGACCGGAAGGGGAAGCGATGGCGCGAGAGGCATGCTGGATGCCAAACAAGCTGGCGCCCAATCCACCCTTGTAGAATCGCAAGAGACTTCGATTGTAAATGAAATGCCTGAAGCGGCAGTTGAGCTCGGATGTGTGGATTATGAGGTTCCCTCTCATTTGTTAGCCTCGAAGATTATGGAGGTTACGGGGGAGTTGCGGCGGTAGGTGTGGAAGAGTTATTTTAGAGCCTTTTATGAGGGCTCTTTTTTTTCATTGGAAAATACTACTTCGGTTATGTTGTCAGTAAATTTATGATAAATAGTTGAGACTTTACTATGGCTGTAATAACTTCTGTGAGCAATCTAACAACCGATCTCTTCACTTAGTTTTATAGTGTTTACAGGAATAACATAATTCCATTTAATGTTAATCCGCCAAGCTATGAAGGGGAAGGTGCGAGCATGCCTATTTTAGAGGTAGAGAATCTCTCAAAAGAATATAAAGGCACGGGGAAAATGAATGTGTTTCGGGCGCTAAACGGCATAAGCCTGAGTGTGGTTAGCGGAGAGCTTGTAGCGATTATGGGACCTTCGGGGAGCGGTAAAACGACGCTGCTGAATATCCTCAGCGGGATTGACACGGAATATAGTGGGGTAGTCCGGATGCAGAGACTAGTATAAGCGAGATGTCTAAGAACGAGCTTGCACTGTTTCGCCGGCAGCGAATGGGGTTCGTTTTTCAAGATTACAATCTGCTGGATAGCCTGACCCTACGGGAAAATATAATGGTGCCCATGGTTCTGGATGATCAAGAGGTAGACGACATCAATACCAAGACAGATGAGACGTTATTACTCTTTGATCTGGATGAGGTGAAGGACAAATATCCGTATATGGTTTCAGGAGGACAGCAACAACGAGCGGCGATTAGCAGAGCGATTATTAATGATCCGGAGGTGATCTTTGCGGATGAGCCAACGGGGAATTTGGATTCCAAATCCTCAAGTATCGTGATGAAGACCTTCGCCAAACTGAATGCTCTGAAAGGAGTAACAATTGTGATGGTCACACATGATCCTTTTGCGGCCAGCTATTGTAATCGCGTGCTCTTTATCAAGGATGGGAAGGCTCTATTAGAGATTACTAGGGACAATAAAGAACGGAGAGCATTTTTTGATAGGATTCTGGAGAGTCTGGCCTTCATTGGAGGGGGAGAAGATGACCTTTAGGAGAATGGCTATTCAGATTTTTAAGGCGAACCTTAGAAGGTATTTGTTATTTTTCTTATGCAGCAGCTTTACGATTATGGTCTTTTTCGCCTTTTACTCCCTGTATACGAACCCTGATTTTAATGACCCCTATCAAGTGAATGGAATGGTGTCTGGTAATTTATATGCTCCTTTCTTGGTTATGAGAGTGTTTGCTGTTCTATTTATTGTATATGCGCAAATGGCCTTTTTGAAATTTAGAAAAAGCGACTTTGGGCTGTTAATGGTTCTTGGAATGACGAGCCACAATATCCGTAAAATTATTTTGTTAGAAAATAGCATGATCGCACTAGCTTCGATTCTCACGGGTTTAGGTGCAGGGACGGTCTTCTCCGGTCTTTTCTTCTTCATCATCTCGTTGTTTGTTAATATAGGGGACAGTTCTTTTTCACTAACGCTGGAAAGTTATCTGTATACCATTAAATTCTTCGGGATTATTTACATAGCTGTGATTGGAGTCCATTTATTATTAACGCTGAGATACAACATTGTACGCCTTCTAAAAGAATCCAGAGCCGCAGAGCGTAGCCTTCTTCATGGTAAAATCACAGGGATCATCGGAGTCGTACTACTGGGGATCTCCGTTTATGATATGATTACTCATTACAGTCCAGATGATGCCCGTATGTTGTTGATCAATCTGGGAGTAAGTATGGTGGGTGTCTATTTGCTGCTGTCAGGTCTTGGTGACTGGATGAAACTCATCTTTTCGCGATCTACGAAAGCTTATCATAAGCATTTAATGTTTAGCTCCGATTTGAACTATACTCTTGGACGCTCTAAAATAGTACTTTCTCTCATCACCTTCCTCGTCTTCATCACGGTTTTTCTAAGTGGCATTATCTTTTATATTACCTGGGATGCTGAGAATATTCCTGTGAAAAACAACCCTTATGATATTGCCTATGCAGAAGTATTCGGGAAAAATAGCCTTCCATCAGAGACACTCAGCGAAATCACAGATCATGGTGCTACATCGCTGATTTCACACCAAAAGCTTGAATACATTGATTTGTTCTATTTCAAAGTATTTTTGGATCAAAACATAAATACATTAATCGGCAGTGATTATCATGTGGAGAAAGATCACTTTCTTAATCTTGCCTTAGTTGCTCGAAGAGAAGAATGGAAGAATCAAAGACCGGAGATGCCCACCTTCGAAATGAAGCTTTCTTCCGGGAATCATACGCTGCTCTCACAAGGACTTATATTTAAAATGGTATTTAATCCTGTACCGAATCTCATGAATGGTCTTCATGTCATTGTAAACGAAGAGGATTATATGGCGCTGAAAGCGGAGAATATGGATGCGATCGGGAATCTTCAGCTCCTAAATTTCAAGGATTGGAAAAAGACTGCCGATATAGATACCAAGTTGAATGCGGCTTTAGCCAAATACAATAAGGACAATACGAAGTCCTGGTATGGCAATGAACGGCACGAAGCGCTCGTATTTTCCACAAAATCTAGAATAAGTGAGTATTTACAGTTACAGGAGTCCGGTCGATTTGGAATCTTCGTCATTACATTCGTTGGTCTAATATTTTTTGGTGCCTCTTGTATAGTACTGCATTTCAGTATCCAGACCGATTTAGAGCGAGAGAAGATCAAATTCGGGAAGTTGAATAAGATTGGAATTACTTCTAAAAATGTGGCTCAAATGATAGGCGGTCCTTTAAAAGTATTATTTTTTCTTCCTTATGTATTAGGTATTGTGCTAGCTACTGTGTATGTTGTCAGTTCTTCAAGGTTTGAGATGTCTGTAGCTCTGGCGCCATTTTGCTTTTGTTTGTTAGTAGGAGGGGGCTATCTTTTATTTCAAGTACTCTTTTATTATCTATATACCAAAGTATACACTCGCAAGATGCTGGCTCATATCGAACTACTTGATACTCCGACAACGTATAATACAAGATGTGAATTTAATTCCAATTATGATAATATTAACAAATAAAAACGTAGGGGGATTCCGTTTGAAGAAGATTTTATCCAGAATTGCAGTGGCATTATTGATCTTGACCCTAATTGCTATTGTCACTTGCTTCTATATTGGTGAATTCACCTATGCGTATTTATTGATTTTGGTACTGTTTTTCGTCTTTGCGGGTATGGGCCAGCTCTACAAGCTTAAGAATGATGAGTATATGTACAAAAAATTAAACAAAAGCGATTAGTACGAGAACTACACTAGATGATATTCATTGCATAAAGAAACACCCCACTTTAGGCGATATCTAATAAGTGGGGTGTTTCTTTATGTTTGGTACCGTTGCGCTAAATTATCTATTGATGGATCGGGCCATTCTAATATAAGTGTGCCTTTTCCCTCTAATAGCAATGCTATAATCCATAATATTCTCAGGATTAGCCGTTTTATAACCTGCATCGCCAATATGATGCATGTCTGTTCCAGTCATTTTGCACATGAGGGCGATTTGTTTTATCGTATCAGAGTCAGCGTCTTCTTGAGAGGTGCCTATGGCCGTCAGGGTTAAAGCTCCAAGACTATGTGCATATGTAACTAATTCTTTAATGTATTCCATGGTAATACCTGGAACTGTTCCTGGCGCAGGCATTAATATAATATTGGCACCTGCTTCAACAAATTCCTTGATATCAGCTTTGGTGATAATATTTTCACCCGCTTCCTTGAGTGATCCAGATGCATGCATTTTGCCAGCAACTAGAATTATTTCATTTCCCAAAATAGCATGTATCCCTTTCAAGGAACTTGTAATAGCCTTATTAGAAACTCCCGTACCAGGATTACCCGTTAAAATAATCATATCTGCTCCTAGTTCATAAGCTGTTTTAGCCGTATCCGCAGTAGCAAGTCTCCCTTGTGATATCGCTGTTAATCCACCTATAATCTCTTGATCATGATCTACCGGCTCTAAATTAATCCCTATCAACCTTCCAGTCAATCTTTTAATCTCTTTAATTATATTTTGTTTTTCAACATTTGGGATTCCATTAAATATAGGCTCATACACATCGAACATATTTAACAGTAAAATATCTGCACCAAAGGCTGAAGCAAGTTCCGCATTACTAATGGCATGCAGTGTAGGATTATACAGTCCAATGATTTCAGATATTAAGACTCTACCTTCACTAGCAACAATAGAATCTAATATATCTTTTTTTTTCATTTCTACAAAATCTGAAGCATTACAGTCTAATATACGTTTTGTCATGGTAATCCCTCCAATAATTAATAATAAAATAGGCAATAGCAGAAAAGGATATCCTTCTCAGCTATTGCCCATGGAATGGTAACACGCTGTGTTCTTATATATTTAGTTGAATCGAATTATAAATTGATTTGTAAAATTTGTCAATATAGCTTTATGACTCAGTATAGATGAAAAAAGACCCACAAGAAGATCACTTTTTTCAAAGTATCTTTTTGTGAGTCTCATTTAGAGTGCTTGAGTAGGGTGTTTCTTGATGTGTCTATGCTTATTTCTTACCGTTGCGCTCAAGAATCATATCAACGAACAGATCGATTTGTGCGGTAATGGCAATAGGATCATAGCGATAGAAAGTATCAAAATCGTTGTAAAAAAGATGGTCGCTCTTCGCAGCAGCAAGTCCGTTCCAAACGGGTGATTCCTTCAGCTCTTTCAGCTTATCGCCTTTTTTATCAGGATCATAAGTAGTCAGGAACATGTAGTCCGCTGCATATTCTGGCAATAGCTCCATGGATAGCTGCAGTGTTTGGTTGTCATTGCTGTTCTTAGTAGGCATTTTCAGCTTAAGTGCATTATAGAGGGCTTGTCCACCACGGCCCGCATTGTTACCGAAGGTCCACAGCTCACCTTTGTCAGTCAGCTCATATATTCCGAATGTATCATTTTCATTCACGACACTTTTAAGCTTTTCGCGGCCTTCAGAAGCTTTTTTCTCAAAGTCAGCAATGAACTCTTCAGCTTTATCAGGTGCTCCTACGATATCTCCAAACAGTTTTACGGTTTCATAGATGTTCGTAGCAGTACCGTATGGAATGTGAATGGTTGGAGCGATTTTGGATAAAGCATCATAGTTGTCATCGTACATAACTACAATTAGATCAGGTGCAAGTTCTAGTGCTTTCTCAGCGTTGACTGGAGCACCAACATCTTGTGTGTTTTTGAGCAGGTCTTTCAAGAAGGGGTTATCAAAAGTACTAGGTTCAACGCCTATAACGTTAGCTCCAACGGAGAGTAATTCCCCACCATAATAATCTGTAACGATACGCTGAGGTTTAACCGGGATTTGAACAGTACCTTTAGTGGTTTCATAGCTGCGTATTTCAGCAACGGAAGCATCGGGAACAGCCGTTGCCTCTGCACTCGGGGCTGTTGTTACTTCAGTTGTCGCTGTTGGTGTATTAGATGAAGCATTGTTGTTTCCCCCGCAAGCTGTCACAAATACAGACAATAACATTACGAGTGCCAGGATGGGGAATAGGGTCTTTCTTTTTAGCATGGTAAACCTCCCTAAGTATATGTACCAATTGATAATAATGAGAATCATTATCATCGTTATTATCAATTTGAACTGTATCAAAGCTTAGAATTTATGTCAATGCAATAAATTAAATAGCATCAAATAAATCTATCTATTGCCAAACCTAGGAAATGTAACTTACAATAGGCTAATGATAATGAGAATCAATTTCACAGAAATAGGGTGGCATTCATGAATCAACAGATAACTACCAGGATAGGAGCCGATAAAGGAGCAATTAAACGAGAATTTCGTTCACGTCCTTGGGCGGCAACATTAATCTTGGTTGGCGGTCTGGCGTTATTATTATTAGGTATCGCTGTTTCCGTCTCCTTCGGCGCAGCGGATATTAAGCTGTCTGTAGTATGGTCAGCTGTGTTTCACTTTGATCCGGAGATCATGGATCATCAGATTATTAGAGAATTAAGATTACCTCGTGTACTTGGCGGGGCAATGATAGGGGCCAGCTTTGCAGTTGCAGGTGCCATTATGCAAGGGATGACGCGAAATCCATTAGCGGATTCAGGTCTGATGGGTATCAACTCAGGCGCAGGATTTGCGCTCGCACTGTGTTTTGCTTTTTTTCCAAATTTATCGTTTATGTATTTGATTCTATATTCATTCGTGGGTGCCGGAGTAGGTGCAGGCGTAGTATACGGAATTGGATCACTTGCTAAGGGAGGATTAACTCCTGCTCGTTTGGTGCTGGCCGGTGCTGCTTTTAGTGCGCTTTTGTCGGCGCTGAGTGAAGGGGTAGCTTTATATTTTCACATCGGTCAAGATTTAGCCTTCTGGTATGCGGGAGGCGTGGCTGGAACGAAATGGATCCAACTCAAAATCATGTTCCCTTGGATAGGGGCCGCTTTAATAGGTGCAATGGTAATCTCTCGATCGATCACGATGCTCAGTTTAGGTGACGATGTTGCGAAAGGTCTAGGTCAGCGTACAGGGCTTGTGAAGTTGGCAGGTGCATTAATCGTTTTGGTTTTGGCCGGATCATCGGTTGCCGTAGTTGGTGCAGTTGGTTTCATTGGACTGATTATTCCGCATTTGACACGATTTTTTGTGGGTGTCGATTATAGATGGATCATTCCTTGTTCAGCGATCCTCGGCAGTTTACTTGCTGTATTTGCAGATTTAACTGCGCGGATGATTAATCCACCTAATGAAACGCCTCTTGGCGCTATTATTGCACTGATTGGTGTACCTTTCTTCCTTTATCTTGCACGTAAAGAAAGGAGGGAGCTGTAATGATGGAAAAGACGACATTCGGTTCCTTCGAAGCCGCCAAAAACAAACGAGGCTTAATTATCATGATTTCGTTGGCGGTACTAATTGTGATTGCTTTTATTATTAGTATGAATACAGGTTACATACGTTTGACTCCTATGGAGTTGATTAATACATTGTTCGGTAAAGGGACCGACAAGCAGGAGTTAATCTTGTTTCAGTTTCGGCTGCCACGTATTGTGATCTCCGTTCTAATTGGGGCAGGTCTGGCTGTATCCGGTGCTGTGATGCAGGGTGTCTTTCGTAATGCGTTGGCGGACCCCGGTATTTTAGGGATTAATGCTGGTGCAGGAATCATGGTTATGCTGTTAATTTCTTTTTACCCTACGGCAACCGCGGCTCCAGTGTATCTGCTGCCAATGGTAGCGTTCGTCGGTGCGGGGCTAACAGCTGCTTTAATCTATGCTCTAGCTTATAAGCGGCACCAAGGAATATCGCCTATGCGCTTACTGTTGACTGGTGTAGCTGTCGCAGCTGGGATGAGCGCAGCTATGATCGTGCTTACACTAAGGCTTGATCCAGAGAAATACCAATTCGTCGCTACCTGGCTGGCAGGCAGCATTTGGGGAACAAGCTGGAAGTTTGTACTGTCACTCCTACCGTGGATTCTTATTCTGGTGCCTTATGTCATCTATAAGGCAAGGGTGATGAATGTACTGAATCTAGGGGAGCAGACCGCTGTGGGACTTGGTGCCGCAGTAACGAAGGAACAATTTCGGCTTCTTGCGGCTGCAGTAGGGTTAGCTGCGGCGAGTGTCGCTGTCAGCGGTGGGATTGGTTTTGTGGGATTGGTCGGACCCCATTTGGCGAGACGGCTAGTTGGACCGAAGCATCAGCTAATGTTACCAACCTCGGCACTGCTTGGGTCACTGCTCGTTATAACAGCGGATACCATTGGACGCTGGATCCTTCAGCCGTCTGAGATTCCTACGGGTATCGTTGTAGCTGTAATTGGAGCACCATACTTTTTGTATTTGTTAGCCCGTACGAAATCTTGATGAAAGTAGGCTGATCTCTCACCAGAAGGAGCGAATTATTAACATGTTGCGTCGTTTTTTTGCTTACTATAGGCCCTATAAGGGATTGTTTATTCTTGATTTTTCTTGCGCTATTGCTGCTGCACTACTTGAACTGGTCTTTCCGTTAGCCGTTAACCGGGTAGTAGATGATCTACTGCCAAGCGGCAATTGGAGATGGATACTCTATTCATGCCTCGGCTTGCTGGGGATATATATTGTCAGTGCCTTTATGCATTTTGTCGTCACTTACTGGGGGCATAAGCTGGGGATTAATATCGAATCGGATATGAGAAAAAAACTGTTTGACCGAGTTCAGAAGTTATCTTTCAATTTCTTTGACAACAACAAGACCGGCCATCTAGTATCCCGGATGACAAATGATTTGATGGACATCGGTGAGATTGCCCACCACGGGCCAGAGGATCTCTTTATAGCAGTAATGACGCTGCTCGGTGTGTTTGGCATTATGCTCAGTATCAATTGGCAATTAGCTATTCTGACGTTTGTGATCGTTCCGCTTATGATTTATTTATCCATGTACTTCAGCCGGAAAATGTCTAAAGCCTTCCACATCATGTTTGCGGACATTGCTGACTATAACGCACGCGTGGAGAACAATGTAAGCGGCATCCGTGTTGTGCAAGCTTTTGCTAATGAGAATCATGAAATATCCCGCTTTGCGGTCAATAACGAACGCTTCCGTATAACGAAGCTGATGACCTATCGAATTATGGCTTGGAATTCATCCTTTAGCTTTGTTCTCATGAAACTGGTCTCGTTATTCGTTCTCGTATGCGGAACATATTTTGTAATCCAGAAGCAAATGACCTACGGTGAATTTATTGCTTTTGTGATGTTGTCCAATGTATTTTTAGGACCACTGCAACAGATTAACTCGGTCATTGAGACCTATCCCAAAGGCATTGCAGGTTTCAAACGTTATCTCGAACTGCTTGAGACGGAGCCGGATGTTGATGATGCGATAGACGCTAAGACAGTTCATGATCTTAAGGGGAATATAACCTTCCATGATGTGGTTTTCGCCTACAGCGATAAAGAAAACGTACTCCAAAATGTGAATCTATCGATTCAAGCAGGAGAGACCGTTGCTCTGGTCGGTCCATCTGGTGCGGGTAAGACAACGCTTTGCAGTCTACTACCTCGCTTCTATGATGTAAGTGAGGGTAACATTAGCATTGATGGAATTGATATTCGTTCCATGAAGCTTGAATCTCTTCGTTCACACATCGGGATTGTACAGCAAGATGTATTTCTGTTTGACGGAACCATCCGTGAGAATATCGCTTACGGGCGGTTGGGTGCCTCCGATGAAGAAATCTGGGAGGCAGCACGGCGCGCCCAACTGGAAGAGCTGATCAAATCCCAGCCTGCTGGGCTGGATACTATGATCGGTGAGCGGGGCGTTAAGCTCTCTGGAGGTCAGAAGCAGCGGCTGTCCATTGCCCGGATGTTCCTGAAGAATCCAACGATTCTCATTCTAGACGAAGCCACATCGGCGTTGGATACCGAGACGGAGTCCGCAATTCAGGAAGCACTTGCAGAGTTGTCACAAGGTCGTACGACGCTTGTTATTGCTCACCGTTTGGCAACGATCAAGAATGCCGACCGTATTGTTGTCGTTGCGGAAGGTGGTATCGCTGAGCAAGGCAGACATGAAGAACTGTTACAGACTGCCGGAATTTACAGTCGACTACATGAGGCACAATTTGGAGCGTAAGAAGCTAGGGGCATCAATAGAATATACTTTTGGAGGGACATAATGAACAATCAACTGGAATTATACGATGTAACGATTATTGGTGGCGGACCTGCTGGGATGTATACAGCTTTTTATAGTGGAATGAGAGACCTCAAGACGAAGTTGATTGAAGCGAAGGATGAGCTCGGAGGAAGAATGCTTATTTATCCTGAAAAAATGATCTGGGACGTAGGCGGAGTAACGCCGACTCTCTGTCATCAGCTGATCGGGCAGCTCAAGGAGCAGGCGCAGACCTTTGAACCCACCATTGTGCTGGGACAGCAAATCATGAATCAAGAGAGACAGGAAGATGGGACGTATATCTTAACCTCGTCAACTGGTGAACAACACTGGACACGAACCGTCATTTTGGCAATTGGCTACGGAATTCTACAGATGGCTAAGCTCGAAATTGAAGGTGCTGATCGCTATGAGGTGACGAATCTTCATTATACCGTTCAGGAGCTGGAGCCATTCCGTGGCAAAAGAGTGCTGATCTCCGGTGGAGGCGACTCTGCAGTAGATTGGGCGAATGAACTGGAGTCGATCGCAGCAAGTGTAACGATTGTACATCGCCGTGAAAAGTTTGGTGGTCATGAGAAAAATATTGTGCGGATGAAGGAATCCTCAGTCAATGTCCGCGTGCCCTATGCAGTAAGCCAATTACACAGCAGTAATGGGGAAACGATAGATCAGGTGACGATCAACCACATAGAAACAGGTGAAACAGAGCAATTTGAAGTGGATGCAGTGATCGTAAACCATGGTCTTAAGAGCGATTTTGGACCGTTAAAAGAGTGGGGCCTAGATATGGGCGATTGGTGTGCGAATGTATCTGATAAGCTGGAGACCAATCTCCCAGGCATATTTGCAGCTGGTGACTTTGTGGATTATACGAGTAAGGTACGTTTAATTGCCGGTGCTTTCACGGATGCAGTTCTGGCGCTTAATAGTGCCAAGCTGTACATAGACCCAACCGCGACAAAAGTCGCTTATGTATCTTCTCATAATGAACGGTTCAAGGAGAAGAATAAAGCACTTGGAGTCGTTGACGACCATTAATAGCGGTAAATTCTCAAGGAATAGGTTTGATTTTAGTGTTGAGCGTATAGGGCTTCTTATCCATTTCGAGCGGAGAGAAGCCTTATGCGCCTTCTTTATATTTCAAGGTTTAATAGCTTGATGATCTGGAAGGGAGAAGAAATGAAGCTATCTAATTATAACCCGGTTCACAGAATTTATATGTTAAAAGAGGCTGGGAAACGCCAATGCGGCGGTGGTCACATCAGTAATCTCCAGATTGCCCAGTCCCCACTCTTCCTGACTCCAATAGAAGCTACCGTTCTAATAATCATTGAAGGGGAGACAGTAGCTCTTAAAATTGGTGAAATTCTTTTTTTAAGTGCAGGTACGACTTATCAAATTGATGTGGCATTAGAGATGGTTACCCCCATTCACGCAATTTCTTATGAGATATACGGGCTAAGCAATAGCACTGAACAAGAACTCATATATGGACTTTGTCATGGAATTTTCCCGGCGAACGGGATCTTACCTGTACGTACGACGAACAAAATAACCCGCTTATTTAGCGAATTGGAAGACGTTGCTGCCAATACTTTAGAAGCACAGGAAAATAGAATTCAATCCTTGCTGCACCAGCTACATTTGCTGGTCGTAGAGGCTGAAAATGAAGCAGACATTACGGATAGTTCATATTTCAGAATGCTCTCTTATATCCACCACAACTTCCAAAGGGAGATTACCCGGGAGATGATGTCTCGAATGATGGGATTCAATCCTCGTTATTTCTCAGTATGGTTCCGCAAGCAGACGGGTTGGAGCTTCACCGAATATGTAACACATTTAAGAGTGAATAAAGCGAAAAAATATTTGATGTCCAGCCAAGCAACAATACAGCAAATTTCTCAAAAAGTAGGCTATTCAGATGGACTATATCTGAGCCGCAAATTCAAGCAAGTCACCGGGATGACTCCAACAGATTTCCGTTTGCGTCCCAAACCGAAGCGGATAGTAGCGTTGCAATTTTTCGGGGATTTACTTGCGCTGGGTGTGAAGCCTGTCGCGGTTGAAAAAGATGTGATGAACTACTCATTGCTTTTACAGCCGGAACTGACGAATGTACGATCGTTTGAGTTGCAGGGATGTCCGTGGGAAGCGGACTTGTCTGGGCTAGAAGCTGATATAGTCATTGCACCGACCTATCTGAGCCCACGTCAGCTTAAATGCATGGAAAAGTTGGGTCCACTAGTTACGGTGGAATGTGATGAAATGGACCGCTTAGAACAGATTCGTTTATTCGGCAGACTGCTGGGAGAAGAGGAGAGGGCAGAGGCATGGATAAGGCACTATCATTTGAAAATAGATTTGGCCAAGCAACGCTTATCCTCACTAATTGAATCTGGTGAAACGGTAGCGGTGTATGAGATTAGGCAAGATAACGGTATTTATATCTGGAATCATACAGCCCGAGGTGTGTACAATCTGTATCCAATGTTAGGGTTAGCTCCACCGGACAAGGTAAGGTCAGATGTTCTGGAGCGGAATGATCATCTATGCATCTCACTGTCGGAATTGCCAATATACGCGGCTGACCATATGTTTGTGGTTGTATCAGGACGAGAGGACTGGATGTCGAGAACACGTAAACGCATTAGCAAAAGTGCGGTTTGGCGCAATCTTCCAGCATTCATGAATGAACGCATATATTACCTGAAGCTTGAGGAATTTTGGGGCAGCGAAGGGCTTGCACTCGAACGTCAGTTGGAGATACAGACAGATTTGTTAACCGGCCATAAGTTAAGCTGACAATCGTCCATAGCCAAATTGATGTATTAGCGTGTATATATGTTTTCCCACGGAGACGGTATATTAAACAAGGATCTAAATGATATTGATTATCAATATCATAATAATATAAAGTCTCAAGGGGGATTTACATTGTACAGAGTAATATCGTTAGGAAAAACAAGCATGATAGCCGTTGTGCTTACGCTGGTGCTAATGTTGAGCGCATGCGGACAAGCTGCTAATCAGGGAAATGCTCCAGCTAGCACGTCTGCTGAAGTGGCTAAAAGCACTAATGATTCTGTAGTTGCCAGCACGGAGCCGGCTGCTGATGCAGAGTACTGGACATACGAAAGCGACAAAGGTCCGGTGCAGATCCCACGCAATCCACAAAGAATTGTAATTCCGGTACAGGATTTTATCGGTGATCTTCTGACGCTGGGTGTGACGCCCATTGCCATTGCTGGGAATGACATCTTGAACCATCCATATTTCAAAGAGGCGCTTACAGGTGTAGAAGTAGTGGGCGATGACATGACGGTGTCCCTGGAGAAAATAACGAGCCTGGAACCGGATTTGATTATCACTTATCAGGAAGATACCTATGAGCAAATCTCCAAGATTGCTCCGACTGTCTTTATTCCTTGGGGTAAATATGACTATAAGGAACGTTTGATCGAGATCGGGAAAATCTTGAACAAGGAGCAGCAGGCTGTAAAATGGGTGGCGGATTTCAATCAGAAGCTGGAAGCGAAGAAAGCGGAATTGGCCGATCTGATCGCAGCTGACAAAAAGGTGGCAATCTTTGAAATTGCCGGTAAAGAGCTGTATCTATACGGTTCGTCATATGGGCGTGGTGGAGAAATTATATACAACGGATTGGGGCTGCATGCACCTGATCTTGTCCAAGAGGTAGCCTTTAAGGAAGGCTGGGCTTCCCTTTCTCTCGAAACGCTGCCCGAGTATCTAGGAGAAGCTGATTATATATTCCAAGGCTTCAGCCGTGGCGTGGAGCAGGATAAACTGGACATTCTGGACAGTGTCTTCTGGCAAAGTCTACCTGCTGTTAAGGCGGGTCATGTGTTCACATACGATCTCAAAACTTATTATCTCTCTGATGCTTATGCACTGGACAAGCAGCTGGATGAGATAGTCACGTTGTTAAAGTCCCTTCAATAAGATAAATTCGAAGCGTGAGATAAAACCACTCACAGATAAAACGCCTTTAGATGCTTATAAGTTATCTTAGTAGGAATTTTGTACAACAATAAAGGGATGTCCGCTTAGCCGCTATGGCTTCGGACATCCCTTTTCCTCATGCATTATTTATTAGCCAATCGGCCAGCTCTTCGGTCTGGGTTAATACCGCGATAGGGTCATAATACCAGGAACGTTCTTCTTTCCAAACATAGAGGTGTCCATTTTTGACAGCAGGAAGGTTGCCCCAAAATGAATCAGCCTTGTAATCAGCTTCTGTAAGGTTATTTGAGGTTAAGATAATATAATCTCCGGCATACTTAGTGAGCGCTTCTTTAGATATTTCTGCCCATTGTTTCTCCATAATCTCAGCTGCTACAGCTGTAGGAGGCTTGCGGCCTAGCGCCTGATAGATGGGCTGTCCACCTCTGCCAAAGTTATCACCATAGACCCAAATAGACTTCCCACCGTCCTCCATGATGGAGAATGTTGCATTTGCCGGGAGCGCCTTGTCCACTTTCGCTTTAGCTTCGGCTATCCGTTTGTCATAATCTGCAAGCCAATCCTTTGCTTCTTGTTCCTTTCCTAGGAGATCTCCGAAATAAGTTAACTCTGCATGAGCATCTTTTAGATCCCCGTAAGGCACAATGATGGTAGGAGCAATTTTGCTAAGCGTATCATAGCTTTCAGCTTGTCCAGAAATAATCAAGTCAGGATTTAGTGCAATGATTTTTTCAGGTGACATTTTACCGTACGCTCCTGTATCCGTAACACCGGTAAGAGCCTTCTTATAATACATATTTTCTAGGGTCAAGCCTGGAGCTCCGACCGGGATAGTATCAAGTGCTATTAGACTTCCCAAGTATTCCTCAGCGACAATTCGTTTAGGATGAACAGGGATTTCAACATCACCTTTTACGGTACTTACTGTCTTGACAGTAGGGGTTTCAGCACTTTCTGCTTCTTGACTAGTTTCGGTTGGTGCTTGTGTTGCTGCTGTTGTATTACTGGTGTTACTGGTACCACCTGTATTCTCCACCGTAGTATTGGAATTTCCACAAGCTGATAGGACTAGAATTAACGCCAGCATGAGGGGAAATAGAAGCCAATGATTCTGTTTTGAAGTATTCTTGTGTAGATTATGCAATTTGTTGTTCCTCCTATGGTAATTGATTATCATTCTCAATAAGAACTTTACAATCTTCTCTGGTTATTTACTATGGACGAATATGATCTTCGTTTGTGCATATTTATGATGTCATCACATGTAGCAATTCTTGAAGCTGTGCTTGAGATGACAGCGGATCAAATCCATAGAACATGTCACCCTTGTTCAGGATGTATACCCGATTGTTACGGACTGCATCTAACTGCTTCCAATCACGAGAACGCAGAAGGCGAGAGAGGCGTTTTCTTCCCTCAGAAGATGATGGGATGCTAGTGATAATAATATAGTCTGCAGGATAGGTTCCGATTTCCTCAATAGATGACACTAAATACCCCGAATCCATTATTCCGTTCTCCATAATGATGGATGGTGGCTTGAATCCAAGATCTCCGTACAAAATCTGACAACCCCTACCGTAACTGCTACTGAAACAATAAGCTGCCCGGGAACTAAGCTCCCAAACGATGGCTGTCCCTCTTTCCGATCCTATCGAATGGTTCAGTTTCTTATTGGCAGCATGGCAGAGCCCATCGTAATGACCTAACCATTCTTCTGCTCGCTGTCGCCGATTGACCACATCAGCGATCAAACCCAATTGCTCTCGCCAGCTCATTTGCATAAAGGGTAATTCAATGACCGGAGCAACTGGAGTCAGAATCTTATTCTCAGGAATATTGTAGCTGATAATGATATCTGGCTCTGCTGAAGCTATCGAATCAAATAGAAGGGAAGAGTTACCTTCGTTCATCGTAAGTTGTTTGGAGGCTGGCACTTGCTCCAAGCTCCGATGCCAATCCGAATAAACACCGAGTTGAGGCATAATTTCCAGTACCCGTAGGATAGCTGTGTGATTGTAGTTTAAAGCTACAATTTTTTTGTTCTTATTCTGATAGGCTGTAGGTGAAAGACCCACAAGCTGCTTGAATTTACGGCTCAGATAAGTCCCTTCTTCATAACCAACCTCATGTGCCAGAGTTGTTAGATTGGGGGAACTAGTGAGGATTCGTTGCTGTGCTCTGCGGATTCTTAACAGTGTAATATAAGCGCTGAAAGTTTGACCCATAATTTTACGAAAGGTACGTGAGAAGTGTTCAGGGCTTACTCCAGCTAATGTAGCCATCTGCTCCCGAGTGATATCTTCGTTGTAATGAGCTTCTATGTAATTAAACACATGTTCAAGCCAGCTTCCTGAGGTCTCCTTTGTTGCAGCCAGTTCATGATGAAGATCCACGATCAATTGAGTGAATAATTGCTGGACCTTAAATGGTTTCCGATCATCGGGTTGTATCCAAGCACTATAAAGCTCACCTGACAGTGCCATCAATTCTGTGGAGGCGTGGTGTAAGGAGGAACTGTCATTTAGAAAATAATCCTCTTGACTACGGTTGGCTATTCTGGCGTACTCTATCCACATCCCCTGTAACTGTTGCTCAGTTTCTAGCTTTAAATTTGAAGATGCAGCAAAGGTCTTGATGCTTCCGGGTTTGAGGTTATGAGGTTCTCCATCTATCTCAAGCTGCCCCTTACCTTCCCAGACAATCATAATACAGGAATTCGTAGCTGGGATGTTATTGGTTGCGTAGTGGGAAAGGCTTGTTAGGCTACAAATCTTAACAGGCATATAAAAAGGATGGGAATGATGTGGCATTCCGCCGGTTTGGATGGGCATGGTAGAAAACGCTCCTTTTTTTCAATGATAATCATTCTCAATTGTAGTATACCAGTCTTTCTTTCTATTGACTATAATGGCTCTTATGATAGTGTTTAGAATAATCCGCTAGCGGGATATTTTAGGCATGAAAGGAATGGGAATTTCATGACAACTTGGAATTTACAAGGAACCGTAAGTCACTTGTTGATATGTAATGGTAGCAGCTGCAAGAAACACAAAGGTGAAGAGGTAGCTGAAGCGATAGAAGATGAGATTGAAAAGCAAGGTGCACAGAGTCTTATACATACGACGGTTACCCGTTGTAATGGTAGATGTTCAGATTCCTGCGTCGTGATCGCATACCCTGAAGGCGTGTGGTATAAAGAGATCACACCTAAATCAGCAAAATCGCTAGTACGGAAGCATTTACAGGGCGAGAGACTTGAAGATCATCTGCTGTATACATATGATGGTCAGCTGATGGCTGCAGATGATAAGGGAGCTAAAGGAAAGAAGAAAAAATAACTGTCCACTGATCGAAGCTTTGCAGCTAAGTGAAATCTAAGCAGAAATGATTGAAGTACCGTCAATTCACTGGCGGTATTTTTTTGTCTTTTCAGGAAAGCAACTTCGTTTCTTTTTGTTTAGTAGAGGATTATGATTGAATGAAAGGAAGATCTAGGGGGAATAGACATGTTTAAGAGGTTTACAGTGGATGATCATGTTCTGGATCAGAAGGATGTTGCAAGAGATGAGGTTCAATATAATTTGATTCATCGAATTCGTGAAATGAAGACGCTCTTAATCAGAAACGGCGCAGTGGTTTGCGGAATCTTTTTGTGAATTACATGAAGAAACTTTTCATACATATATGATGCTTGAGGCTTATCACTGCCTAGTCGTAAAGAAGCCCTCAAATGTTGGAGGATACTTACGGCTTGCGACTGAAGAATACATCACTACGATTGCAGAATTCATGCAGAAATATGTTCACAATTGCTTCATGAAGGGGTAATACCAATGCTTTATGCGGATGCCAAAAACCCGGTTTCCAACAAAGTATATCAATCGATTGGTTTTGTGGAGGCGGGCAGAATTGCGGATATCAAATTTGACTTGCGCCCCTATCGTTGACTATGCTATTAAAAAGTGAATAAAATAACACTTCATATAAGGTGGCGCATGGGGGAGAGGGTTCGATGGAGAGGCTACAGGTGTGGCCGGGGAAGTTTAAAAAGTTTTTTCTGAACAATAAATTTGTGGTAACCTTACTTATTTTATTGTTAACTGGGGTAACTATCCTGGTGTTCTCAAAGATACCGTTTATTTTTACGCCTTTATCTGTATTGCTGCACACAGTGGCTGCACCATTGTTACTATCGGGTATCGCTTATTACTTGCTGAATCCGCTAGTAGACCTAATGGGAAAAAGATTCAGGATGAAACGTGTGTATGCAATCATCATTCTTTATCTGTTAATTGCGGGTATTATTACGTTGATTCTGGTAATGGTGATTCCGATTCTTCGAACGCAATTATCTGGTTTAATTGACGAGTTTCCAAGGTATAGTGACTTGATCCAGGAACGATTTATGAATCTGACGGGTAGCGAATTCTTTGGTCAAGTTCAAGATAGTATAGGAACCAACCTAAGTGAAATTACCAGTAAAATTACGGCTTGGGGCACTTCTATTCTGAATAATGCGCTAACAGGCGTAGGGAGCTTCGTCGGAGCCGTTACGGAGATTGTGCTGGCGGTGGTGACGACACCGTTTATTCTATTCTACTTGCTTCGTGATGGAAAAAGATTGCCAGATTACATTTTGAAATTTGTACCTACCGCGCTGCAGCCGCAGACTCGGATGGTAATGTCGGAAATGAACGCCCAGGTATCTTCCTATATTCGAGGGCAAATTATAGTAAGCTGCTGCATTGGTGCGCTGCTCTATATTGGCTATTTGATTATTGGTCTGGAGTATTCACTTGTCCTTGCCATTGCCGCTGCTTGTACAGCAGTTGTTCCTTATTTGGGTCCGGCAATTGCAATTACACCAGCCTTAATAGTGGCCATGGTTACTTCACCTTTTATGCTGCTGAAGATGATCATCGTCTGGACGGCTGTACAGCTGATTGAAGGGAAGTTTATCTCTCCACAGATTATGGGCAAATCGCTGAAGATTCATCCGATCACTATCATTTTTGTGATTATTTTTGCAGGTAAAATGTTCGGCGTTCTTGGCATTATCCTTGCAGTCCCTGGTTACGCGGTACTCAAGGTCGTATTTACACATATTTTTCAATGGTTCCGGTTCCAGTCCGGATTGTATAAGCAAATTGAAGATAATAAGGAATAATATGGAAGGGTGAAATGTAATGGTAGGACCGATAGCAGTTACCTCCTACGGTAAGCTTCAAGGACGAGGAGAGGGTGGCGTGAACGTTTGGCGTGGAATCCCTTTTGCCGCTCCGCCAGTTGGAGAGCTTCGATTTCGTGCGCCGCAGCCACCAGAAGCTTGGAGCGGAATTAGAGATGCTTCTGAATTTGGTCCAGTTAGCCATCAGCCAGCGGATACGAGAGGGACTCGATTTGGTGGCAAGACACCGCTTCATTCAGAGGATTGCTTGTATCTAAATATTTGGACACCAGCGGCTTATGATGAGCCGCTGCCTGTTATGGTCTGGATTCACGGTGGTACGTTTGTGACCGGGGCTGGAAGTCAGCCGCAATTTGACGGCACAAGCTTTGCTGAACACGGCAAAGTTATCTTAGTGACAATCAACTATCGGCTGGGTCCGTTTGGATTCATACATATGTCTCCTTTTGGTCAAGAATTTGCTTCTAACCAGGGTTTATTGGACCAAATCGCTGCATTAGAATGGGTAAAGCTGAATATTGCTGCTTTTGGAGGGGACCCGCAGCGAGTAACCGTATTCGGAGAGTCTGCAGGGAGTATGAGTATCGCAGCTCTTTTGGCGATGCCAGCAGCAAAGGGATTGTTCACACATGCGATCATGCAAAGTGGGGCGGCTCAGACGCTTCCCTCAGAGCAGGGAAAGTACATTGCAGCAGCTCTGCTAGCTGAATTAGGGATTGCTCCAGATGGCGATACCAGCCTTCTCCATACCTTTTCCTCTGAACAAATTATTGAAGCAGCCGCACGAATGACAAAGAAATTAACTGGAGGTTCAATCGGCATGTTATTTCAGCCGGTCGTTGACGGGAATACGCTTCCCGTAGAACCAGCACAGGCTGTGAAAGATGGAGTGGCATGTGATATTCCATTGCTGATTGGAACCAATCGTGATGAAGGCAACTTGTTCTTCAGAGCAGAAGCACCAGAGGCAGATTTTGACGAATCCCTTAAGGCACTGGAGCAGATGATGGGGACAGGAAGTCTGAAGGAGATTGCCAGCCACTATTCTTCCACCTGGGAGGGGCAAGCCGAGATTCTAACAGATCTATATTTCTGGGGAACGTCGGTCACCTTGGCGGAAAGTCAATTGAAGTATGCACCTGTATGGATGTACCGTTTTGACGGGACGATCCCAAGTCATCCGATGTTAAACAAAGCTGTGCATAGCGCTGAGATTGTCTATGTTTTTAATAATCTCTCTCATCTAACACATCTTAGGGCAGATATTCATCCAGATATGCAGAAGCTGGCAGAAGTTATGCATGATGCCTGGATTGCTTTTGCTCATCGAGGAAATCCAGCAACTACTGAAGTGTTATGGCCAAGATACAACTTGGAAGAACGTGCTACGTTGATCTTTGATGAAGATACGCAAGTAGTTTATGATCCTGAATCAGAGAAACGCAAAAGAATTGCCACTATGCTAGCTTAAAAAGCTTGAGAGGCTGAACGTTGATGTGGGTAGAAGGGTTTAACCATGTAACTGTGAATGTTAGGAATCTAGCGAATTCTTTAGATTTCTATATAGGAATTCTGGGTCTTCAGCTAATCCATAAAGGGAATACAGATGCCTATCTGGAATGGGGAAGCGCCTGGATTTGCCTAATTGAAAAGCCTGAATTTACTGAATCCATAGGTAGTGTAATTGGGATAGATCACATTGCCTTCAGCGTAGCAGAAGAACATTTCGAGGAAGCTGTTCAGGTATTGCAAGCTCACGAAGTACGATTGATTAGAGGGCCTGTTAAACGGGGACTAGGCTGGACGGTTAACTTTCTAGACCCAGACGGGATACAGTTAGAGCTGCATACCTCCAATCTTAGAGAACGAATGAGCGTTTGGAATAACAAACAAGAATAAACAGAAAGGGGAGCTTCTCAGCCAATATGGCTAATGAGCTCCCCTTTTTTCTATCGACCTAAATACTCCTTAATCCCTAGAACTACTGCTTCGGCTATCCTATTCTGTACATCCACCGTGAAGAGTAATGCTTCGTCCTTGGTATTACTTAAGTAACCACATTCTAATAAAATGGCTGGCATTTTAGTTTCTCTTGTTACATGATAATTCGCTTGACGAACCCCTCGATCCTGAAGATCTGTAGCAACAGTAAGATACTTATGAACGGTTTGCGCGAATAATAAACTATCTTTACGTGTGTAATAGGTCTCTGTACCACTAGGATTGCTCTTACTTCCCACCGGGATACTATTGGCATGAACAGAGATGAACAAATCTGCTTTTACCTTATTGGCGAGGTTAGATCTGTCCTGTAGAGTCGGGTATGTATCATCACTTCGAGTGAGCACAACCTCGATATTTGGCTCTTTCTTTAGTAATTCTGCAATTTTTAGTGCTGTTGGCAAGGTGAAATCCTTCTCTTTGCGGTTACTACCAGTTCCAGGATCTTTCCCACCATGCCCTGCATCAATAACGATTATCTTCTTGTCTGTGTTGCCGGTAGAAGGTGGAGGCGTGGTGACCGGTACTTCAGGTACAGTGGTTGCAGGAGGCGTGGTGCTTGTGCTTGTCCCATTTAGATCCACTATAATAAGTCCATCGTTAGCATTCGTAACACTGTAGTTATTCGCGCTGTTCAGATCAATCACGATCCGGATCGTAGAGGGAGAACTACTGAATAATGAATAACGAATGGTTGAGACGTTAGGATATTCGGTAATCGTCAACTGCCCACTTTGGCTTTTTTCGACAGAAAGGTTCTGATGAAAGCTGTCACCAAAGCTGGTGTTCGGTAAATCTACGACAATTCGGTCTTTATCTGTCATTGTGAATACATTAGGTGTTACACTACCGTTCACCGCAACGATTAGTTTATTATCAACAAAGCTAAGATTTGTGACTGCAGCCGTTGAGGAATTTCCGTCAGTTGCTGTGTTACCATTGGATCCATTATCAGAGGGTGCGGTTACAGAAGTGTCTGGAACTGTAATTTCCGGATCGCTTCCGCCAATCTCTGGTACTGGAGAAGTTAAGTAGACCGTTTTGGCCACATTATCCCAACCGACAGTAGTTCCTGTCTGTTCGCCAACAAATCTTAAAGGGACGAGGGTCGTGTTGCCACTCAGAAAAGGAGGGTTGTCCAGTTTAATCTGTTTCCCCGAAGCCTCTGCCATCGCATTATTCACGATAAGCTTTAATGTCGTTCCCTTTTGCTCAATGGTTGCAGTCTTAGTCACATTATCCCATTTCACAGTGTAACCAAGCTGCTCCGTAACGAGGCGAAGTGGAACCATCACGCTTCCATTTACAATTTGAACCTGTGCTTCTTTTGAAATCTTAAGATCATTGCCGTCTAGATTGATGTGTGTCTCTGCAGAGCCGGCATAACCAGTTCCTGGATAAACTAGCACCAACAAAAGCAGCAGTAACGCCAAAAAACCAAACTTCTTCATCTGCAATCCCTACCATCCCCGTTTCTTGGTTTCTAGCAATTCTTACTTTTTCTTCCTATGATGCAGTTTCAGCTTATATAAATCTTAAACGACAATAGTTTCCAAAAGTTGCGCTCCTTTAGAGTGAAAAAGGGAAAATTTCGGTATAAAAAGCGAAAAGAGAGCTTCCCCATACTTTTGAGTTAGCTCTCTTTCCCTAACAATATTTTATTTCAAAGAAGTATAACCCGTTTTTTCTACCAATTCCTGACCCTGAGCAGATTGCATCCAATCTAGAAAGGGTTGAATATTAGGGTTGTCACTTCCAACAGTCACGGCATAAAATTCTGTAGCCAAAGGGTATTGTCCACTGCGAATACTCTCCTTGTCGGGCTTAACACCATCGATGGCGAGTAGGGCAATTTCCCCACTTTGATTCATTTCTGAGGCGTAAAATAAGAAGCTGTACCCGAGTGCATTTTTATAATTGCGATAGCTGGAGGTTTGTTTAATGATTCCGCTCATAATATCCGCCACGTCTTCCTTAGGTGGTGTCATGAGTGTAGTGTCTCCCATAAACTTTTGCAGCATCGTCTGGCTCCCACTATCCTCTGGCCGTTGAAAAGCGCGAATACGGTTATTAGCTCCGCCTACATCTTTCCAATTGGTGATCTTGCCTGCGTAGATATCTTTAAGCTGGGCGGTGGAAAGTCTAGTTACTTCGTTTCGTTTATTCACAAAAAATACGAAAGCCTCGCGGCCGATGGGTGTGAGCTTCAGCTCGACGCCTTTTCGTTTCGCATGTTTCTGTTGGGCAAGAGAAGGAGCAGCGACAAAAATAATATCAGTTTCACCTTCAATTAGTCTTTTGTAAGCTTCCGGTGTACTACTGCAAATCACTTGACTTGTTTGAAAATCATATGGATTATAACTGGCCGCAGGATAAGCAGATTGCACGAAAGCTGAATACAGTGGGTAAAGTGCGGTTGCGCCATCCAATTTTGGTAAGTCGTTATCGATACGATATGTAGAAGGTTTATCTAAAGTTACTGCTTTGGTATTCTCAGCAAAAGGTTCGTATTGTACCAGATTAACCTCTCGATCATCGACTGTGGCAATGCTGTTGATATATGCTTGTTTGATCTCATATGCTGCGGTTACGAGCACACTAAGTCCGAGGATGGATAGCAATACAATATTGCTTGTTTTTCGGGACAACACATTAAATATAAGGAGTACAGCATAAATAGCTATCACAACAGATAAAATCGCCACAAGTGGAGTATAAAACATTAGTCCCCCGTAAAGCGCGGTAATTATCGAACCTATGAATCCTAAAAAAGCTATGACTCCGACAGTAAAAAAGGAGAACAATAACTTCGTCCAGAATGACCCCTTCATCCCAAATGATTCTTTCATAACAACCTCCTTAGAAAAATTCCTAAACTATGGAAGAATAAACATAATTTCATTATACAGATTTTTTTGGATGAGACAGTAGAACAATAACGATAAAAATATGTAAGAAAAGTTGTGATACATGAAAATTTTATGTATATTTTCATAAAGTACTGGACGAATGGCAAGAAGAGGTTTATTCTGAGATTGTGAAAAAAACAACGGAATACAAGATTCTCGGGGTAGGGTGAAATTCCCAACCGGCGGTAATGTTCAAAGCGAACTGAGCCCGCGACTCACTTGTTCTGCTTGCAGAGAAGTGACTGATCTGGTGTGAATCCAGAGCCGACGGTAAAGTCCGGATGGGAGAGGATCATAAGATAAAGGCGCTAGGAGTCTATCCTCTACGTCTTTATTGATAATGCCCCCGAGTCGACCTTTTATGGTGATTCGGGGGTTTTTGGTCTCTTATCGAGGGTTTGTATCGACAAGGAGAATGGAATTATGAGTAATGTAACAGTTTCATCATCAGCAAATAAGGTAAGCAGCACGTCACCGTTACGCAGTGGGTTTTGGCTCGTTGTGTTCGGTGCAGCACTATGGGGCGTTGATCCGCTCTTTCGTATTATCCTCTTAAAATCTTTGACCTCATCGCAAATTGTTCTTTTGGAGCATGTGGTGCTTTTCTTGGCTGCTTCCCCTGTTCTTTGGCGTCACCGGGCGGAGCTAAAAGGCATTGGATTTCGCCAGATTGGAGCTTTGCTAATTGTTTCCTGGGGAGGTTCTGCCGGGGCGACAATTCTATTTACGATGGCACTCTCCAGTGGGGATTTAAATGCTGTGCTGTTGCTTCAAAAGCTTCAGCCGATATTCGCTATCGGTCTTGCAGCCTTAATTCTTAAAGAACGTCTGCCTAAAAATTTCGGAATCCTCATTATTGTGGCACTGGTAGGAACCTATCTGCTGACCTTTGGCTGGAGTATTCCTTTCGGACATGTGAACAACTTTATCGGTGTTAGCAGTCTGATGGCCTTAGGAGCGGCCGCATTGTGGGGTGGCTCGACCGTAATGGGGCGTTATCTGCTTGGGTCAATGAAATATGAGACAGTGACTTCCCTAAGATTTATATTGGCACTGCCGTTGCTTTTCGTTATCACCACATTAGAAGGTGCTCCTTGGCAGATTAATGGTGGATTTGGTGCATCTGCTGCCATAGCTATTAATTTGTTGCTGCAGGCTTTGCTGCCAGGACTACTCAGCATGCTAATGTATTACAAAGGACTCAGCACTACCAAAGCTTCTTTCGCTACATTGGCTGAACTAAGCTTTCCTATGACGGGAGTAATTATTAACTGGATCGTATTCCAGCAGCTCGTCACGCTACCGCAAATTATCGGGTTTGCGCTGATCTGGACCGCTTTATTCTTCATATCGAGTCAACAATCTAAAGCACAAACGCTCTGAACAGACTTTGATTTATAGATTGAACTAAATAAAGTATAAAGGGATGACTGGAATGCCTAGTGGCTTTCGGATCATCCCTTTTTGTATGTCGCTACAATACATTAGACTGCAAAAACTGCAGAAATGTTTGGTACGTAGCATATAGCGCAATAATTTAAGCCTTTACAATAGAGAGGATGATAACAGTGCTTGAACAAGCTATCACCTGTCTACCTCATTTTGCAGGGAGAAATTATCTATGTGTTAATGAAGATTATTTGTACAATTGAAATTTATTTTACCAAAATCGTGAGTATCATTGTCATCATGCTGATTCCTATTACGATCCTTTATTTCTATTCCAATAAGACGACCACGGATGTGCTGCGTACGGAGTTAAATACTTCGAACAGCAATCAGCTCAGTTTTTTTCAGAATCAAGTAGAGAGCAATATGGAGCTTAAGCATTCCCGATATCAATGAAAATTCAACATTTCAGCATCTTTGGGAATTGATTCAGAGCTTCAAGAGTAAAAATAAGGCTTTGCTCCCATACTACCGTTATCTTGCACCGGAGCTACTTGACCACAACCTTTAGGAGGAATGCGGATGAAACAACATTCTGCTCCCGCCATCTATATACAGCTTAAGAACCGGGTGACGGTGCCCAAAGGTAAAGGTGTCACATTGGGTGATATTGCATTTTTGATCGCGGAGCCAGAGCTGAAAGAGTCGCTGGAATCAATTTTGCTAATGAAGCCAGAGCAAAGTGACGGCAATCTAATTTTGATTGATCTTCTGATAGTTATTCCCCGCATTTATGAGCTTGTGCCCGAAGCGGACATTGAGCCGATCGGTGAAGGCAGAACGATTGTGCAGATTGAAAGTTCGGTGGAGAGGCGGAAGCCTTCAGTAGCGATGTTTGTTTTAGTGTGGCTGCTATTGTTCTTTGGGTCTGCGCTGACCATCATGAATTTTCATGCTGATGTAAACATGCAGGAGGTTCAAATCCGAATTGTGGAGATGATAACCGGTCATCGGGATGAACATCCGGTTGTATTTCAGATTGCGTATTCTGTAGGAATCGGCTTTGGGATGGTCATTTTTTTCAACCATTTATTTAAGAAAAAGTGGAATGAAGAGCCTACACCGCTAGAAGTGGAAATGTACCTGTATCAGAAAAATATCGACCAATACGTCATCAATGAGGAGTATAGCAAAATGAGGCGCCGTGGAGAAAATCAACCAGAGAACGTGGAGGACGGAAGATGACGGCACCTATAACACTAGGGTTGAATTTGCTGCTGGGTATTGCAGGGGGGATCGCTGTAGGTGGCGGTGTGATCGCTTTATTTGTGGTTCTCGATATGGTGCCCCGTCTGGCTCAATTAACTTCTTCTTACGATAAAGTACATTGGTACGAGGGTGCGATGGTAGCCGGATCATTGCTAGGGACCGTAAGTGATTTTTGGAATTGGAAAATATCCTCAGGTCCTTTAGTTGAACTTGGTATAGGACTTTTTGACGGGATTTTTGTCGGGATGCTCGCTGCAGCATTGACCGAGGTATTAAATGTGCTGCCGATACTTGCTAAACGCTTGAACATGGCACATTATCTGTTCGGGCTGTTAATGGCGATGGTAAGCGGGAAGGTCGCGGGTTCTTTGTTCGACTGGTTTGTATACCGACAGTAAACGGGGGGTTATAGAATGAGCAAATTTATTCACAGCGGTGATTTTGTGCCAGAAGAGGATCATCAGGAAGAAAACGCTGCGGCTGCCGCAGCAATGAAGAATACTGCAAAGGATTTAGTTGCTGATCACACGGAGACTAACGGAGCTTCTATGACCAGTGAAGACGCAGATCCGGCGGAAAATACTACAGCAGCTGATCCAAGTCAAGGACAGCAGGATGCAGAAGCTTCTGTGGAGCTAGGGGAAGAAGGGCAGAGCCCCGAAGCGTCAGCTCATCCGGATTCCGGGCAGCAGGACGCGGAAGCATCAGATGAGCTAGGGGCAGAAGAGCAAAGCGCTGAAGTATCTGAACAGCCGGATTCCGGGCAGCAGGATGCAGAGGCGTCAGATGAGCTAGGGGCAGAAGAGCAAAGCGCTGAAGTATCTGAACAGCCGGATTCCGGGCAGCAGGATGTAGAAGCATCAGATGAGCTAGGGGCAGCAGAGCAGAGCACCGAAGCATCAGCTCAGCCGGATTCTGGGCAACAGGATGCAGAGGCGTCAGATGAGCTCGGGAATCAGGAGCAGAATGAGCCTAGTAAAGGATTTTTTGCCAGGTTATTCGGCTTAGATTCAGACCCGGAATCCGAAGATGAGACGCAAGCTCAGAATACTCAACAAGCAAGCGGATCAGAGTCCGCAACAGAGTCCGGTGAAGAATCTCAAGCCAAAGTGACGCAAAAGTCCAAACCATCTAAGAAGCAAGCGCAACAAGAGTCACAAGACATTAGCAATCAAAAGGGAAGCGGCAGGCTACAAAAGAAACGGGATCGCGAGCACTCCAACTCGTTAAAAGAATCTGTCATTTACTGGCAAGGTAGTGATGAGATCTCAACGTCCCTGCAAGATACGAAACAAACACTTACTGAGGTAATGGGACTGGGCACAAGCTTTGATGTAACGTTTAGACAGATGTCTTTTGGCGGACATAAGACAGCTCTACTCTGTTTAAGTGGATTTACCAATACAGATGTGACCGATGATATTCTAAAACGTCTGACCTATCTCACATCTGAGAATTTTTCTACGGGTGTGCTGTCTACCTTTATGAATGAATATGTCCCTCACATTCAGGTGGAAGAGGGTAATTCTTTAAGTGAAAGTATCGAGAAAGTACTAGAAGGTTTAAGCGTACTATTCGTCGAAGGTGAGAACAAGGTTATCATCATGGATACTCGTTCTTACCCTAGTCGCAGTCCAGCCGAGCCTTCGATTGATCGGGTGGTGCGTGGTGCGCGCGACGGTTTTACTGAGACATTACTGAGCAATATCTCGCTTGTCAGAAGACGGATTCGTGATCCAGGGCTGAAATATGAGCTATTTCGGGTTGGACGACGGACACAGACAGATGTATGCGTGGCTTACATTGATGATATCGTTGATAAAACACAGGTTAAGTCTGTTATCGACAAAATCAAAAGCATTGATATTGATGGTATTCCTCTGGCAGATAAACAATTAGAGGAGGCGATTATCGGCGGTGGATGGAATCCATATCCTATGGTGCGTTATTCTGAACGCCCTGACGTCGTAGCTTCCAATTTATTGGAGGGACGGGTAATAATATTTGTAGATACCTCACCAATTGTTATTGTTCTTCCGACTACTTTTTTTGATCTTTGTCAACATGCAGAGGAGAATCGTCAGACTCCTTTTATGGGAACGTACTTACGGTGGGTCCGTTTCATCGGTATATTTGCGTCCATGTTCCTGCTGCCGCTATGGATGTTGCTTGTCATTCATCCTGAACTAAAGCCGGCTATGCTGGATTTCATTGGACCTCAAAAGACTGCCAGAATTCCAATACTCGCCCAGTTTCTTATTGTGGAGCTTGGGGTTGATTTACTGCGGATGGCCGCAGTACACACTCCAACCCCTTTAGGCTCAGCGATGGGTCTGATTGCAGCGATATTGATTGGTGATATAGCGGTGAAGAGCGGCCTATTTGTAAATGAGGTTGTTCTATATATGGCTTTAGCATCCATAGGCATGTTTGCGACCCCGAGCTATGAGCTGGGTCTTGCGAATCGAATAGTCAGGCTTGTGTTATTACTAGCCGTAGCGGCATTCCAGGTGCCAGGATTTATGATTGGGACGACGGTACTGACTATTTTCCTAACTACCCATCGGTCCTATAACTCCTCTTATATGTGGCCGTTTATACCTTTTAATGCAAAGGCAATGAGTGAAATTCTAGTGCGCAAGCCAGTCTTAAGCTCGAAGACAAGGCCGTCTTTCAACAAAACTAGAGACAATACAAGAGTGCCGCCTACTCAAAAGAATGATTAACAATCGTAGGAAAATACAAAACTACTGCAAATTAGTCCATTCAATGGAGTTCCCACTGTCTGCTATACTGAATACACTAAAGACAGGGTGGAACCTTGATATTCCACAGAAATTGGAGGACTAAAGAATGTTTCTACACGGTACTAGCCGAATTAACGATGCTGGGCATCTGGAGATCGGCGGATGTGATGTAACAGTATTGAAAGCGGAATATGGAACCCCGCTATATATATTGGACGAGCAATTGGTGAGACAACGTTGCCGGGAATATATGAATGCTTTTAAATCCTCTGGACTTGGGTTCCAAGTAGCTTACGCAAGCAAGGCGTTCTCAGTAATGGCTATGGTTCGTTTGGCTGATGAAGAAGGATTGTCGCTTGATGTTGTATCTGATGGCGAACTTTATACTGCTTTGCAAGCTGGCTTTCCTGCAGAACGTATTCATTTTCATGGCAACAATAAGACATCTGAAGAGATCGAAATGGCTATTGATGCCGGGATCGGCTGCTTTGTAGTCGATAATCTGGTAGAGCTTAACCTATTGCAGTCGATTGCATCTCGTAAAGAAGTTAAGGTTAACATCTTATTACGTGTGACACCAGGTGTCGAAGCGCATACGCATGAGTACATTACAACAGGCCAGACCGATTCCAAATTCGGTTTTGATATCGGCAATGGATCAGCATATGAAGCAGTTAAAGCGGCAGCCAGCAAAAAGAATTTAGTGCTGCTTGGCGTACATTCCCATATTGGTTCTCAAATTTTTGAAACGGATGGATTCCAGCTTGCTGTTGAACGTGTAGCGAGTTTTGCTCGTAGTGTTAAAGAAGGTTTGGAAGTGGACTTCCGTGTAGTAAACCTAGGTGGAGGTTTCGGTATTCGTTATGTTGAGGGTGATACCCCGTTACATGTTTCTGAATATGTAGCTGCAATTACGGATGCCGTGAAGACTCATTTTGCTGGAATCTATAATGCTTTGCCTGAAATTTGGGTGGAGCCGGGCCGCAGTATTGTTGGAGATGCAGGGACCACACTTTATACAGTAGGTACGAACAAGGATATCCCAGGCGTTCGTAAGTACGTTGCCGTTGACGGTGGAATGACTGATAATCCACGTCCTGCATTGTACCAATCTAAATATGAGGCATTACTTGCTAATCGTGCGAATGAAGAAGCTACAGAAACTGTATCCATCGCTGGTAAATGCTGCGAGAGCGGAGATATGCTGATTTGGGATGTAGAACTGCCTGAGGCTGAGAGCGGCGATCTGCTGGCTGTAGCCTGCACAGGCGCTTACAATTACTCGATGGCGAGCAACTACAACCGGCTTCGCCGTCCGGCTTTAGTGTTCGTTCAGAACGGACACAGTGATCTTGTAGTGCGTCGCGAAAGCTATAATGATCTTATTGCCAACGATATTGTTCCTGAGCGTATCGTTAAACAAGCCGCGGTTGCTAAGTAACAGCCGTTAATGTTAGGTAGGGAAAATTGGGAAGCCATAAAGAGCAAGCAGGAATTACTCCTGCTTGCTTTGCTTTGTGCGTAGTTTCATAGTAATATAATTGAGGTATTCTAATTTTGTTTATTTTGAAAGGGGTCATTTACATATGGCAAAGCAAGCGAAAATTACTCTTGAAACAGGCGGTGTAGTGCTGATCGACTTGTTCGATCAAGATGCACCAAACACTGTAGCTAACTTTGAAAAGCTAGCAAAAGATGGTTTCTACAATGGATTGACATTCCACCGTGTTATCCCTGGTTTTGTAGCTCAAGGTGGATGTCCTAACGGAACTGGATCTGGTGGTCCAGGATACACAATCAACTGCGAAATCAACCCAAACAAACACGAGCGCGGAACACTTGCTATGGCACATGCGGGTAAGAACACAGGCGGAAGCCAGTTCTACATCTGCTATGCACCGCAACCACACTTGGATGGAGTTCACACTGTATTCGGTAAAGTAGTTGAAGGTATGGATCTTGTTGATACTTTCAAAGGACGCGACAAAATGACTTCGGTAGAAATCATCGAAGCTTAAGAATTATGAATTTAAAAAGGCTAGTCTCCGGATTATCGGAGGCTGGCCTTTTTTTGGTACGCCCAGCATGGGCGTCATCTTTAGGGTGAAAGTCCCGAACGGGGGCTGGCGAGCGCCTACCGTTAGCCAAGGGCAAGGGTGTCCACCGTGAGGTGGAATCTGAAGGAAGCCGGAGGC